>NZ_JBHXFI010000001.1:0-126343 GCF_042724075.1 Streptomyces sp. NPDC127097
TTCTCCCCCACAGTCTGGGGTTGGGGCGGGGGGGGTGGGGTAGGGGTGTGGGACGTAAAGCGAAGCAGTCCCACACCCCTACCCCGGAGGTCCGTCACCGCACCCCGACAGCCCCGCGCAGCGGCAACGCCCGCCGCAGGCGATAGAGCGAGGTCCCCGACGACGGGACAGCCGAAAACGTGGGAAGCCGGACTAACGCGGCGCGATGTCCCCGAACCCAGAGATCTCCCGCGGGCTACGGGCCCCGGGCCCGATATACCGGGCCGACGGCCGGACCAGTCGGCCCGTCCGCTTCTGTTCCAAGATGTGCGCACTCCACCCCGCCGTGCGGGCACACGTGAACATCGAGGTGAACATGTGCGCCGGGACCTCGGCGAAGTCGAGGACGATGGCGGCCCAGAATTCGACGTTGGTGGCCAGCACCCGGTCGGGGCGGCGGCTGCGGAGTTCCTGGAGGGCGGCCTTCTCCAGTGCCTCGGCGACCTCGAAGCGGGGGGCGCCCAGCTCCTGGGCGGTCCGCCGCAGCACCCGGGCGCGGGGGTCCTCGGCGCGGTAGACCCGGTGGCCGAAGCCCATCAGCCGGCCGCCCTTGTCCAGGGCCTGGCGGACGTAGGCCGACGCGTCGCCGGTCCGCTCGACGTCCTCGATCATGCCGAGGACGCGGGAGGGCGCACCACCGTGCAGCGGGCCGGACATCGCGCCGACCGCACCGGACAGCGCGGCCGCCACGTCCGCGCCGGTGGAGGCGATGGAGCGGGCGGTGAAGGTGGAGGGGTTCATGCCGTGCTCGGCGGCCGAGGTCCAGTAGGCGTCGACGGCCTTGACGTGCTGCGGGTCCGGCTCGCCGCGCCAGCGCCGCATGAAGCGCTCCACGATGGTCTCCGCCTTGTCGATCTCCTTCTGCGGCACCATCGGCAGGCCCGGCCCGCGGGCCGACTGGGCCACGTACGACAGCGCCATCACGGCGGCGCGGGCGAGGTCGTCCCGGGCCGTCCGCTCGTCGATGTCCAGCAGCGGTTTGAGGCCCCATACGGGCGCGAGCATGGCGAGCGCCGACTGCACATCGACCCGGATGTCACCGGAGTGCACCGGGATCGGGAAGGGCTCCGCGGGCGGCAGTCCGGGGTTGAACGCCCCGTCGACCAGCAGCCCCCAGACGTTTCCGAAGGACACCTTGCCGACGAGGTCTTCGATGTCCACACCGCGGTAGCGGAGCGAACCGCCTTCCTTATCCGGCTCGGCGATCTCCGTCTCGAACGCGATGATTCCTTCGAGCCCGGGTACGAAGTCGGACATCAGGCAGCTCCTCAAGATGGGGACGGCAAACGGTCCGTGACCAGCTGCCGTGCGGTCGAGTCTCTGGTGTGCGGTGCCGGTGCGGCTCCGCGGCTGCGCCGGCAGCTCGCGGTCCGTACCGGTCACCCCGGTGATGCCCCGCCAGGGCGTGGGTCACGCGAGGGTCGTGCCCGCGGTGGTCGGCCGCGGGCAGGCAGGTGCTGTGGTGCGCCCCGTCAGGCCGGACGGTCACGATAGCTCTCCCCGCCCGGGGGCCACAGGGGGCCTGCCCCTGATTGTGGCGGGTCCCTCACCTGCGCGGAGGGGTGCGACCCGCACACCGGTCGATCTGCTGTCGGGAGGGTTACGGCCGGTCGACGAGGGGCAGACTTCCGCCCCTCCCGGCTGACCGCGTCTGACCGGGTGTTGCAAGATGAGGCCGTGCACCCCGCCGACGCGCCTCATGCCGAGACCCCCGATCCCTCCTCCATGCGTGCCCACTACCGCGCCGAGGGACTCGTCGAGTCCGACCTCGCCGCCAGCCCGTACGACCAGTTCGCGCGCTGGTTCAAGGACGCGACCGTGGCCGGTCTGCACGAGCCGAACGCGATGGTCGTCTCGACCGTGGACCCGGCGGGCCGGCCGAGCTCACGGACCGTCCTGCTGAAGGCGTTCGACGACCGCGGCTTTGTGTTCTTCACGAACTACAACAGCCGGAAGGGGCGGGAACTGGCCGAAAATCCGGCCATCTCGCTGCTGTTCCCCTGGCACCCGCTCGCCCGTCAGGTCGTGGTGACCGGCACCGCGGAGCGCATCGGCCGGGACGAGACCGCCGCCTACTTCCGCACCCGCCCGCACGGCTCCCAGCTGGGCGCCTGGGCCAGCGACCAGTCCGCACGGGTCGGCTCGCGCGCGGAACTGGAGCGCGCCTACGAGGAATTGGCGGCCCGCTACCCGGAGGGCGAGCAGGTGCCGGCACCGCCCCACTGGGGCGGCTACCGGATCGCCGCCGAGACGATCGAGTTCTGGCAAGGCCGGCTCAACCGGCTGCACGACCGGCTGCGGTACGTGCGGGCGGGCGACGGCTGGAGTGTGGAGCGCCTGGCGCCCTGAGAGCGGGGCGCCCTGAGAGCGGGACGGCGCCGCCGGGTCGGTGCCCCGGCGCCGAGTGTGCGCCTGTTGTGTGCAGACGCAGACGCAGACGACCCGTGGGCTCGTTCCTCCGCGCTGGGTGGCGCGAAGGGCCGGTCGGACGAACCGGCAGCCCACGGGTCGGGTGACTGCTTGGGATTGGCCGGCTGCGCATCCGAGGATGCGCCGGTCCGGCGCTGCACTGCGGTGAAGCGACGGGCCGCTAGCCCGCAGCCACCTCACGCGTCCGGTGCGAAATCATCTGCCGAACCACCTCCCTTCTCGTGTGCTCAACACACTAGGAAGCCGTCCGGCCGCACACAAGGGAATTTCCCGTTGGCAACGATTTCCGCGAATCCCGTGTGCGCTGTGTCACGTTCCAGTTGAATGTTCCCAGGTGGAGCATGTGTGGCCGCGTTCGTGAGGGGTGCCAGTGACTGCTTCGTCAGCTTCTTCCGCCTCGTCGGCCTCGGCGCGCTGCGCCGCCGACGAGACCGAGGACTCGGGTCTGCTCGCCGCGCTCCTGGACGGTATGGACGCCGCGTTGGTCGCGTTCTCCGCGGACGGCACGGTCACGCACTGGAACCACGAGGCCGAGCGCATCCTGGGCTGGACCACCGCCGAGGCCGTCGGCCGTACGGGCCTGACCGGCTGGGCGGTCCGCAAGGAGGACGCCGACGGGATCGAGGCCGCACTGGCGGCCGCGATGCGCTCCCCGGGCCGCCAGGTCCATGAGTTCGCCCTGCTGACCAAGGACGGCCACCGCGTGCTCGTGCGCACCCAGTCCTCCGCGGTCCGCGCCCCCGGTGGCCGGGTCGCGGGGGTGTACTGCGCCTTCAGCGAGGTGCACACCCAGATGGATCTGGAGCGGTCCATCGCGCTCAGCGAGGCGCTGTTCGAGGACGCGTCGTGGGGCGTGGTGCTGATCGACGCCGATCTGCGGCCGGCGGTCGTCAACGCGCACGCCGCCCGCGCCCTGGGCGTGGGGCGCACGGCCCTGCTGGGCCGCCCCTTGGGCGAGCTGCTGGCGCAGGGCGTCGAGGAGCTGGAGTGCGCCCTTCAGCACGTGCTCGCCGAGGGCGCGCCGCCGGCCGTCAGCGAGCTGTGGGTGACGCTGCGCGCCGAGGAGGCCGAGGTGCCGCGCCGGTGCTGGCGCAGCGGCTTCGTCCGGCTGGCCTCCCCGCTGGCGGAGGAGCCGGTACCGCTGGGCGTGGCCTGGCTCTTCCAGGACGTCACGGACACCAAGCGGGCCGAGCAGGAGAACTCCCTGCTGCGCTTCCGTGCCCAGCAGCTCCACCGCGCCGGCCGGGCGGCCGCCGACTGCCCGGACCCGGCCGAGGCCGCCGCGGTCCACCTCGACTTCGCCCTGGCGGGCTTCGCGGACCACGGCCTGGTCGATCTCGCCACGACACCCGCGCCCGTACCGTTCGGGGCGGTCGCCGAGGGCGATGCGCTCGACGCGTACGAGGCGGTGGGCGCGATGGGTGCGGAGGCCGCGGCGGGGGGTGCCGAGCCGGGGGCCGCGTCCGGGGCCGGGGACGCCGCCGGCACCGGCACGGATGCCGGGCGCCGGGCGCCGGCGGGCGCGCCCCGGCTGGTGCGGGCGCTGGCGTCCCCGGCCGGTTCGCCCGGCCCGTCCGGGACGCCGGCGGCGACCGGCATTCCGGTGCCGTATATGCCGGGCCATCCGGCGATCCAGGCGTACGAGCGGCGCGGTTCGGTGCGTACGAGCGCCGGGCCCGCCTCGCCCGAGGGCTGGGCGGCCGCCCGTCGTTGGCCGGAGGGCACCGTGCACGGGCTGTGCGTGGTGCTGTGCAGCCGCGGCCGCCGGCTCGGCGTCGTGACCTTTCTGCGGGCGCCCACGCGCCGCCCGTTCGACCGCGCGGACGCGGACTACGCCGAGGAGGTCGCGGCCCGGATCGCGGCGGCCATGGACCTCGCGGGTGCGGCCTCGTGCTGAGCGTGCCGGCCGCTCACTGCCGGTAGAAGATCCGGTCCCTGTAGGCGCTCATCACCCCGGCGTTCCAGTCGTGACCGCCGTCGACGTTGCCGGAGCGCAGCAGCGGCGGTTGGATGCCCCGTTCGGCGAGGGTGCCCGCGGCCGTCGCCACCACGGCCTGCATGATCGCGCTGGTGACGACCGTGGAGGCGGGGGCGAACGGCGCGTCGATGCCCTTCAGCGTCAGCTCCGCGTCCCCGACCGGGATCCGGCTGTCCAGCACGAGATCGCAGTGGTCCTTGAGGAAGTCCCCGGAGACGTGCCGGGACGTGGTCGCCGCCGCGTACGCCACCGAGGTCACGCCGATGACCTTGATGCCGAGGGCGCGGGCGTGCCGGGCCATTTCGACGGGCAGTGCGTTGCGCCCGGAGAGCGAGATGATCACCAGCACATCGCCCGGCTCCAGCGGGCTGGTGTCCAATACGGCCCCGGCCAGCCCGTCGACCCGCTCCAGCGCGCTGCCCAGGGTCGCGGGCCGCACGTCCACGCCGACCACGCCCGGGACGGACAGCAGATTCATGACCGCCAGGCCGCCCGCGCGGTAGACCGTGTCCTGGGCGGGGAGCGAGGAGTGCCCGGCACCGAAGGAGAAGACCCGGCCGCCCGCGGCGACGGTGTCCGCGATCAGCGTGCCGGCGGCGGTGATCCGGTCGCCCTCCTCGTCGCGGACCCGCCGCAGCAGGTCGATCGCGGCGTCGAAGTACTTCCCGGCCAGCCGGTCGCTCCGGTCGCTCTCAGCCATGGCCGCGGGCCCCTCTCATCGGATCTCGGCGCATTTGATCAGTGGCGCGGATCACGTTGCGGTCTGGACCAGTGCCCTGTCAATACGGCCGGGAGGGACCGGGGGGCGGACGAGGCGGCACCGTTGTCGGTGGGATGCGTCAGAATTGAGTCCAGGGCCACCGCACCACACATCGAGGGGCACGCATGTCCGGACTGATCGACACCACGGAGATGTATCTCCGCACCATCCTCGAGCTGGAAGAGGAGGGTGTGGTGCCCATGCGCGCCCGCATCGCGGAGCGGCTCGAACAGAGCGGCCCGACGGTGAGCCAGACGGTGGCGCGCATGGAGCGAGACGGCCTGCTTCAGGTCGCGGGCGACCGGCATCTGGAGCTGACGGAGGAGGGCCGCCGGCTGGCGACGCGGGTGATGCGCAAGCACCGCCTCGCCGAGTGCCTGCTCGTCGACGTCATCGGGCTCGAATGGGAGCAGGTCCACGCCGAGGCGTGCCGCTGGGAGCATGTGATGAGCGAGGCGGTCGAGCGCCGCGTCGTGGAGCTGCTGCGGCACCCGACGGAGTCCCCGTACGGCAACCCCATCCCGGGGCTGGAGGAGCTGGGCGAGAAGACCGGGGGCGACCCGTTCCTGGACGCCGGCATGGTGAGCCTGATGGATCTGGACGCCGGGGCCGACGGGAAGACCGCCGTGGTGCGCCGGATCGGTGAGCCGATCCAGGCGGACGCCCAGCTGATGTACACGCTGCGGCGGGCCGGTGTGCAGCCGGGCGCGGTGGTGAGCGTGACGGAGTCGCCGGCCGGGGTGCTGGTCGGCAGCAGCGGCGAGGCCGCCGAGCTGGACTCCGAGATCGCCTCGCATGTCTTCGTCGCCAAGCGCTGACATCGCTTTCGGCCGGTTTCCTTTTCGCGCTTCCGCCCATAGCTCGTCCCGAGCCCGCTGAGCTGCGCCGACGCGCCGTTCGGCGGGCTCGGCGCGTTCCGTCCCGCTGAACGGACTTGTGCGAATCCGTGCGATACGGCCGGTCTCGTGCCACCCTGACGCATGGCCATGCATCGGCCTGTCCTGGCCAGGGAGGGGGCTCGGATGCATCCACGTATTTGGGAGACAGTCAGGGCCCCGGCGCTGCGAGCAGCCGGGGCCCTGCCTCCCCATGTCCCCCACCCCAGACCCGGAGCCCCGAGCTCCCAGGGTCTGTCCCCACGGGCCCCCTTCCCGGTAGGGCCCGCCTCCCGGCAGATGTCTCCCCGTGGCGGGCGCGGCCAATCCTTGAGCGAGGTCACTCGAACGAGGGGTGTTCCGCGTCGGAACGGTGCGTTCGAATAGGGGTTCGATAGTGTGGTGCTGCGCAAGGGACGATTGGGGGTGCCAGGGCACATGGTGCGGCGCATCGATGTAGCAGGGGCCGGCGGCGTGCGGCTCGCCGCCTGGGAGTTCACCGACCCGCCCAAGAGCGGCGGCGGGCTGGAGGAGGGCGAGCAGCGGCCGGGCGTGCTGCTGCTCCATGGCCTGATGGGGCGCGCCTCGCACTGGGCGGCCACCGCACGCCGCCTGAGTGCCCGTCACCGCCCGGTCGCGCTGGATCAGCGGGGCCACGGCCGCAGCGAGAAGCCCGCCGAGGGGCCGTACGACCGCGAGGCATACGTCGATGACGCCATCGCCGCCATCGAGCAGCTCGGCCTCGCCCCGGTCGCCCTCGTCGGGCATGCCATGGGCGCCCTGACGGCCTGGCAGTTAGCGGCCCGAAGGCCGGATCTGGTCAGTGCGCTGGTCATCTGCGATATGCGGGCCTCGGCCCTCGGCGCGGCCTCACAGCGCGAATGGACCGAGTGGTTCCGGTCCTGGCCGGTGCCGTTCGCCACCCTCGCGGATGTCCGTAAGTGGTTCGGCGAGGACGATCCGACCCTGGAGCGGCCCAGACCCGCCCGTGGGGAATTCTTCGCCGAGGTGATGGCCGAGCGCGCCGACGGCTGGCGGCCCGTCTTCTCCCGTCGGCAGATGCTCAGCGCCCGGGAGACCTGGGTGCATGACGCCCACTGGGAGGAGCTCGCCCAGGTGCCGTGCCCGGCCCTCGTGGTCCGCGGCCTCGATGCCGAACTCGGCCGCGCCGAGGCCCAGGAGATGGTCCGGGTGCTGCCCCGCGGCGCCTATGCCGAGATCCCCGACGCCGGACACCTGCTCCCGTGGGAACAGCCCGACGCCTGGTGCGCCGCCATCGAACCGTTTCTCCATGCGGCCACGATGCCGGCGTAGGGCGTGTCCGCACGGTCCCGTCGTTCGCCCGTAGGGCGGGGCTTTGCGGACGCGCCCTAAGGGCCCTCTGCCGTGCGCCACGGCCCCGAGGGCGTGGCGCACGGCATCCGGCCTGCCGTCGGCTCAGCCGGCGTTGTCGAACTTCCAGATCAGCGGCGAGCCGCTCTGGCCCTCACCCGCCCAGTGGACCTCCACGGACTTCGTGCCCTTGGGGATCATGTAGGTCTGGCAGATGGTGTGGCTCTGCCCGGCCTTCCAGTTCTCGATGTCCAGGGCGTCCTCGCAGCCCGGACCGTCCTCGGCGGCACCGATGAGCAGGCCGCCGCGCTGGCCGTCCGCGTAGATCTCGGACTCGTCGGCCACGTCGGGCGATTCCTTGACGACACCGCCGCCCTTGTTCGTGTACTTCACCCAGGCGGTGGCCGCCACCAGCCCCTTGGCCCGCTTCGGGTCCGAGACCAGCTTCTTGGTCTCGGCCTCGGTGCCCACATGCACCTTCTGCGCGGCGACCTCGTAAGTGATGGTCCCGCTCTCTTCTTTGAACTTCCCCGTACCACCCTGACCGGGCTTCAGTTCACCGCTGTCCGCCGGGGCCGACGATCCCTTTTCCGTCTTGGGCGCGTCGTCGGCGGTGGTGGTGCTCTTCTTCTTGCCGCCGCAGGCGGTCAGTGCCAGCGCCAGTACGGCGACGGGCGCGGCGGCGCGCAGCAAAGCGGTCTTCTTGTGCAGCACAGCATTCTCCTGACAGACGTTTCCCCCGTCGCACCATTCAGTGCCCATGGATGCGTGAACGGCCCCATGGGTGTGCGAACGGCTGTGTCAGCGGAGCATAGGAGGGGGCTTTCGGATTTGTCGAAACATTGCCGTGCGAGGGGCCCGGGACCGTCACCGGTGATTCGCGTGAAATTCCCGAAAAAGCTGGGGTGTTCTGCCGGGCGTTTGTCCAATTGGCGGTGAATTCCATGTGATTGATGTGCGGCATTGATTGCGGGAGAAATATTTGAGGGGGCGGGGGCGGGGGCGGGGGCAGGTGCGGGGGCGGCTGGGGGGCGGCTGTCGGTTTACGGCTGCGGGTTGCGGGCCTCCGGCTGCCGACTGCGGGTTGCCGGCTTCTGGCTTCCGGCGGTGGGTTGCCGGCGGTGGCGGGCTGCCGGCGGTTGCGCAGTGCGGGCGGCGTGGGGGCACGGGCCGGCGGGCGATGGTGGTGTGCGGGCGGCGTGTGGACACAGGCCGGCGGGCCGTGGCGGGCTGTGGGCAGCGCGGGTGGCACCGGTCGGGGGGCGCGCTGCCGTGCGTCATGCCGACGGCGTGGGTGACCGAGCCGGGAACCGTGGGCCGGGCCGGGTCAGTCCTGGGTGCGGGTGAAGTCGCCGCGCTGGACCCGTCCGGCGAGCGAGTCGTCGGTGCCGCTCAGCAGGGAGCCGTAGCCGGTGGCCGCCCAGAGGCTGTCCTCGGCGGGGACCTCGAAGTACGGCACCGGGCGGCCGTCCTGCCGGTCGGTCAGCACCTCCGGGGCACGCCGGGTGCGTATCGCGCGCAGACAGGTCTCGCAGGCGGCCACCCGCAGTTGCTCGCGCCGGCCCAGTGGCCGCCAGGGTATGCGGCGGACGGCCGGGCCGTGCAGGGGATGGAAGAAGCACAGCGGGAGCGCCTCCGCGGCCCCGGAGAGGGCCGCCCGGCCCTCGGCGACCAGCGCGAACACCCCTGCCAGGTCCGGGACTCCACGCGCCCGGTCCAGGACCGTGCCGGCCGCGGTATACGCGTCGAGTGCCCGCTCGACCGCTGCCGGGGCGCCCTGCGCGGTGCGCGACTCCTCGCCCAGCCGGACGACCTCCTCGGCGGCCCGGTCCCGCAGCTCCGCCTCGTCCGCCTGCCGGGCGGCGGCGAAGACCGAGCGCGGCAGCGCGAACGGTGTCGAGAGGTCCCGCAGCCGCGACCGGCGCCGCAGCAACAGCCCGACCGCGGCCAGCAACAGCACCGGCCCGACGACGAGCGACAGCAGCCGCACGAGAGGGGAGCCGGGCCCGGACGCGTCCTTCGCGCCCGCGCCGTCCGCCGTGGTCCGCGTCGGCGTTGGGGCACCGAGATCGGCGGTGGCCCGCTCGTACACCGCATCGCCGTTACCGGCCTCGATGATGTCGATCGCGCGGGCGACCCGCTTCGCCGGGCCCGCGCCCCGCATGTCCTTCTGGAAGAAGACCGCGGCGGCGGCGTGGAACGCCTGATGCGTGCCCGAGGGCCATTCGCGGGCGGAGATGTCATCGGGCTGGTCCCCGAGGGTGATGAGGATGGCGGGGCCGCCGCCCATCCGGTCATGGACCACCTCGGCGAGCTGCTCCGGCTTGCCGCCCCAGCTGTCGCCCTCGACCAGCGGTACCAGCGCGACCCGGATCGGCAGATGGGTCCGCCGGATCCGCGCGGCCAGCTCCCGCTGCTGTTCCGCGTCGATGGCCGAGGTCAGGGATGGGTCGACATGGACGGGGGAGTGGCGCAGCGCGTCGGCGATCTTCTGCCCCGGGCTCTCGGCGGCCGCGGCGGGCGCCGCGGTGCCGCACAGCAGCGCGGCGGACGCGACGCCGACGGCGAGGGCCCTGCGCAGCCGGCGGGTGGTGGCGGCCCGCTGCGGGCCGGCGGGGTGGAGGAGGTCAGTGCACACCGAAGTACTCCCGTACATCGCGGGTGAGTTGATCGATTCCGACGCCGTCGCCGAGCGCGGCCAGCGGTCCGGGCAGGGTGGCGTACGGGACGTATCCGCCGCGCTCGCCGCCCCCGGAGGAGCGCAGCCGCAACACCGGACCGGACGCCACCCGGCACGCCTCGCACACCGGCAGCGACCGCGCCGGACCGCCGTCGGCCGGCCGGGCCGTCGCGCGTCTGCGGGCCGCGCCGTGCAGCGGGTTGCGGTGGCAGACCTGCCGCGCGGCGGCCGGTTCCCCGAGCGCGGTCCGTCCGGCGCGGGCCAGCACCACGGCACAGGCAAGGCCGGCGGGGCCGGCGTCGGTGTCGATCCGGCCGTCGCTGTCGCCGTCGACCAGCAGCGCCGCGGCGTCCAGGCACTCCCAGGCCCGGCGCCGGGCCTCCTCGGACGGCGCGGCCGACGCCTCCAACGCGGCGGTGAGGGCGTCGAGATCCTGCCGGGCGGTGCGCCGCAGCCAGGAAAGCGTGGGCCTGTCCGGCGCCGCGGGTGCCGCGGCGCCGCCCGCTCCCGAGGTCGCCGGCCTCCCGCGCCGTATCAGCCGGCGGGCGACGGCACGGGCCGCCGCCACCAGCCCGAAGACCAGTCCCGCGGCGAACGTGCCGATCACCATGCCGGGTTCGAAGTCCCCGGTGAACAGACCGGGCAGCGCCTTCTCCTCGACCGGGTCGGCGGCGGGCGGCGGGTCATAGGGCCTGCCGCCCGTCTTGGCCCGCGGGGCCTTGCCGAGATACGTGAGCAGCTCGTCCAGATGACGGCCCAGCTGTTCCTCGGCGGGCCCGGTGTAGGTGAGGTCGCGCGGGCGGTCGACGAGATAGCTGTCATCGACGCGGGTGCTGTAGTTGACGAGTTCGATACCGCCGGTCGCCGGGTCGGCGAACACCATCAGGGCATCGCGCCGCAGCCGGTCGTGCAACTCCTTGGCCAGCAGCTCCGTGCTGCCCCCGGACTCGTCGTCCGGCGGGGTGGGCAGGGCGGCGATCACCACCGGAACGTCCAGCTCCCGCAGCCGCTTGCGGAGCCGGTCGCGCTCGGCGGCGTCCAGCGTGGACCGGCTCTCCGGGTCGAGGTAGAGCGGGTCGCGGCGCAGCCCGGCGGACACCCGGTCGATCCGGGCCCGCATATCGGCGGCCGTGGGACGGGAGCCGTCGCCACTGGTCGTGTCGTCGAAGATCTGGGACGCCGTGAAGGCGATCAGTCCGCCCAGCACGGCGGCACCCGCCATCAGGGGCAGCAGCCGCGCGCGGGGGAACGGACCGGGACCGGCGCCCGGCCGCCGCCGGGCGCCGCCCGCAGTGTTGCCGGCCTTCATTCCCCCGCCGGACTTCTTGCCCCCACCCTGCGCACCACCGCGCGCCGCTGGTACGCGCGCCCCTCCGCCCGCCGCCGCGGCCTGCCACACCCGGCGCCGCTGGAGGGCATGGACCGTCACCAGCAGCACGGTCAGCGGAATGCCGAGGACGGCGATGCCCGTCACAAAGCTCTGGTTCTCGCGCTCGGTGGTGTCGGTGTGCAGACCGGGGCCGTCGTCGAGCCCCTCGTCCTCGTGTGCGGCGCGGGCCTCCTCGGCGCGCTGATGCGCCTGCCCGGAGGTGACCACCTCGACGAAGTGCCGGAACACCTCGCGCGGAGTGGCGTCGTACGGCATCGCGTACACCGCTTCCGAGACGGCGTCCGCCGTGCCGGGCAGGTCCACGCCGTAGGTCTGCGCCGCGTCCAGTCCCGTGTCGCTCAGGGCGACATACAGGCCCCGGCGCCCCAGCCGGTCATGGACACCGGCGAGCAGGCCGTCCGCCTCGGTGCCGTAGGAGGTGTGCGGCAGGACCATGACGTACGTCGGAACGCCCAGCCGCCGGGCCTCGCGGCCGAAGGCGGGCGCGGTCGAGCGGGGGACCTCGCGCGGGATCTGGTCGCTGACATAGACCGGGCTCTTGCGGAGCTGCGCGGCGAGGTACGCGTACTGCGTCGGCTCGTCGGGTGCGTCCGGGCCGGCCGGCGCCGCCCGCACCGCCCCGGCGCAGAACAGCACCGCCAACCAGCCCGTCACCAGCACCCATCCGGCGCGCCGCACCGCCCCCACCACCCCTCGTCCAGGTCGTGGATGACGCTACCGCCACCGCGCGCCGGCCGGTGCGGCCTGTGGATAACTCTCCGGCGCGGCCCCCGCGGCCCGGCCCGGCGAGGCCACCGGCGCCCGGTCCGGCGAGGCCACCGGCGCCCGGTCCGGCGAGGCAACCCGCGGCTCGGCCCGGCCCGGCCACCGCCGCCCGGCCCGCGCGCGCTCAGCCCTTGCTGACGGCCGCCAGAATCTCCGGCAGCCGCCGGGCGGCCCGCGGCGCCATCAGCCGCAGCCCCAGCTCCGCGATGCCCACGCCGTAGACCGCGCCGACCGGCAGCAGCACCCACAACAGATGGTGCAGACCGGCGACATGGAGCCAGATCGTCAGCGCCAGCAGCGGCGCGCACAGCACGGCACCCACCACGACCCCGCCGAAGAGGCTGAACCAGGCGATCGCGCCCTGTCCCGGTGCGACGTTCTTGTTGCCCTCCGAGGGGATCGAGTACGGGAAGACCACCGACGACATCGCCCCGGTGGCCAGCAGCGCGCCCAGCACCGCCAGCGAGAGCCCGTACACCTCCACGAAGGCCGACCACGGCCCGATGAGCGCCGCGCTGCCGACGACGACCAGCGTGACGTACGGGATGGCCACCAGCGCCAGCGCCAGCGCGCGGGCCCGCAGCTCCTGGTAGGCGTCGCGCGGGGTCGAGATCGTCGAGGCGACCATCCAGAACGCCGAGGTGTCCTGCCCGAACTGGTTGTACATCTGCATGCCGAGCAGCGTGGCCGCCGAGAACGCGGTGTAGATGCTGCCGTTGCCCTGCACGGCCGAGACGACCGGCACCAGCAGACCGACGCCGATCGCGGTCGCCCACGACATCTTCGACTTGGGGTCGCGCCAGCCGTAGCGCAGCGTACGGAGGATGACCGTGCCGGTGCGTCCGCGCGACAGCATCCGCGCAAGCCCCCGCTCCCCGCCGCCGGACCGCCGGGCGCTGTCCTTCTCCACCGCCTGGAGGGTGGAGGAGTCCGGTGACGTCATCAGGGTGGTCAGGGTGCGCTGCCACCACCACAGCAGCAGGACCAGCGCCAGCACCGTCAGCCCCAGCCCGGCCAGCGCCCGCCCGTACGCCCCGTGTCCGGCGTCGTCGACGGCGCCCACCGCCGAGACCGGCGGCACCCACCGCAGGATGTTGCCCAGCGGCTCCAGTACGGCCAAGCCGTCCGACCGCCCCAGTTTCTGGGCGGCGATATTGACGCCCTGGGCGCCGAGGGCGATGAACAGACCGCTCAGCACGGCGAGATCGCGGCCCCGCCGGCTGGTCAGCAGCCGCACCGAGGCGGTGGCGACCGCACGCGCCAGCGATACGCACACCAGCACCACCAGGACCACGGCCACCACACCGACGGCCGCGGCGGCCGGCCCGTCGGCGACCGCGATCACCGAGCCGGTCACCAGCGCGAGGGTGACGGCCGGGCCGATGCCCACGAGAGAGGCCACCAGCAGCGAGACGATCAGCGGCCGTGGCCGCAGCGGCAGCATGACCAGCCGGGTCGGATCGAGGGTCTCGTCGCTCGCCGGGAAGAACAGCGGCATCGCCGCCCAGCCCAGGGTGAGGATCCCGGTCAGCAGCACGACCAGCGCGCCGACATGGGCGTTGCCGCGCAGCGCGATCAGCCCCACGACGACACCCGAGGCGAACAGCAGGCCGACGAGGACGGAGGAGACATACGCCAGCGTGCGCCCGGTCGACTGGCGCAGCCCGTTGCGCAGCAGGCTCAGCTTCAGCCGCACGAAGACGGCGGTCAGGGACGGCGCGGCGGCCGGGCGTACGGCCGCCGCGGCGGATTCGGTGCTCATCGGGCGCCGCCACCGCCCAGCCAGTCCAGGTTCGCCGCCGCGCCGCGGTCACCCGCGCCGACGAGTTCCAGGAACGCGTCCTGAAGCGAGGGTGCCGCGCCGCGCACCTCCGCGAGCGGGCCGTCAGCCCGGATCTGCCCGGCGGCGATCACCGCGACCCAGTCACAGAGCGACTCGACCAGCTCCATCACATGGCTGGAGAAGATCACCGTCGCACCGGAGGTGGTGTAGCGCTCCAGTACGCCGCGGATCGTCTGCGCCGACACCGGGTCGACGCCTTCGAAGGGCTCGTCGAGGAAGAGGACCTCGGGGTTGTGCAGCAGCGCCGCGGCCAGCCCGATCTTCTTGCGCATACCGGTGGAGTAGTCCACCACCAGCTTGTGCTGCGCGCCGGCCAGATCGAGCACGTCCAGCAGCTGAGCGGCCCGCTGGTCGACCTCGTCGCCGGGCAGACCCCGCAACCGCCCTATGTAGCCGAGGAGTTCGCGGCCCGACAGCCGCTCGAAGAGCCGCAGTCCCTCGGGCAGCACCCCGATCCGGGACTTGACGGACACCGGGTCCTTCCAGACGTCGTGCCCGCCGATCTCGACCAGCCCGGCGTCCGGCCGCAGCAGGCCCGTCACCATGGAGAGGGTGGTGGTCTTGCCGGCGCCGTTGGGGCCGACCAGTCCGATGAAGCGGCCGGCGGGCAGCGTCAGATCGATGCCGTTGACGGCGATCTGCTCGCCGAACTTCTTCCACAGGCCCTGGACGCGGACGGCGGGCGGACCGGCCGCGCCGCCCCCGGTGGCCGCGGCCGGCCCGCCCGGAGAAGTGGCCGTGGTGCGCTGCGGCGGTGCCGAGGCGCCCCGCTCCTCGATGTGTTCCGGCTCGTTCGCCACCGGTCCTGCCCTTCGACGTCCCCGCAGGGGCCGGTCCCGACCCCCGTCCGGCATCCCACGATACGGGCGGATTCCGGGCCGTGGCGGGACTGTGGACAGCCTGGGGACAAGCGAGCGGACCGGTCCGGGATCAGCGTGCCCGGAGGGCGACCGCGTCCCGTGCGCAGGCGTAGGCGAGCGGGCTGATCAGTTCCTCCGCGTCCGGCAGCCAGCGGTTGGCGGGGGTGGGGCGGCGCGCCCACTGCACCATGCCGTGCGCGCCCACACGGGTCGGTGGTGCGGCGATGTACTCGCCCTCGCCGCGGCAGATCAGATCGAGCGCGGCCGGTGCCCAGCCCAGGGTGCGGACGAGGGCGGGCACCTTCACCGAGGCGCCGGGGAGCACGAGGAAGAGCATCCGGCGGGCGGGTGTACGGGTGACCGGGCCGAGGGTCAGCCCCATCCGCTCCATACGGGCCAGCGCCAGACAGCCCGCGGTCTCGGGCACGTCGAGCGCCTCGAACGTCCGGCCCGTGGGCAACAGGATCGAGGCGCGCGGCTGCTTGCTCCACATCCGGCGGACGGCGGTCGCGCTGCCGCTGGCCTGTCCGGCCCAGCCGGGCCCGGTGGGGTGCGCGCCCGGTACGGCGCAGTCGGCGGCGTCGCACGAGCAGCGCGGGGTCTCGCCGTCGTGCTCCAGCCATGCGCCGGGGAACACGTCCCAATGCCGTTCTTCCGCGTAACGCACCGCAGTGTCGATCAGCTGCTCGCCGCGCTGTAGGGGGATGTGCGGGGCTTCTGTGACTCCGATGGTTTTTTCCACGCTGAGGACAACTTCCGCCGTCACCAAGGGTTACGGCTCAGGGGTGGACCTCAGGGCGCATCGTTCTCGCACGTGGGGCGCATGGGTGCACCGGTGGGGGCGCGTATGCGGGCGGGGCCCGAGGAGCGGGTAGCCACCTGCGTGACGGGCGGAGGGACCGCCCGGCGGCAGTCGCGGTGCACCCGGGGGGAGCCCGGCACGGCGGCGCCGCGATCTGTGCACGGCACCCCGCAGCCTTTCCCACCCGTGAACGGCGCTGCACCGAGGGGGCACCGGACCTGGCGCAAAAGCGCTCAGGACCGAGCATCCTTGGCACAGCGCATATCACAACGATCCCACCTATCGCGCATATTCAGGATCTCTCGGATATCCGGCATATTCCTGGGGAATCGATCACGGGGAACGGCGTTCGGCGGTGAACGCACAGCGGTACTCAGGGGGTACAAGCATGGCCGCCAGGCCACTCGTCGCACGGCAGCCCAACGAACGGCTCCAGGCGCTGATCCAGGAAGCCGCCTGTTCCAACGCGGGCCTCGCCCGCCGCGTCAACATGTGCGGTGCGGAACACGGTCTCGACCTCCGCTATGACAAGACCTCCGTGGCCAGATGGCTGCGCGGCCAGCAACCACGGGGCCGCGCCCCGGCCGTCATCGCGGAGGCGCTGGGGCGCAAGCTGGGGCGCACGGTCACCATCGACGAGATCGGGATGGCCGACGGCAAGAACCTCGCGTCCGGTGTGGGGTTGCAGTTCTCGCCCACCGTCCTCGGGGCGATCGAGCAGGTCTGTGAGCTGTGGCGCAGCGACGTCGGCCGGCGCGACTTCCTCAGTGGCTCCACGGTCGCGGCGTCCGCCCTGGTGGAGCCCAGCCGCGACTGGCTCATCACCGGGGCGGACACCCAGGTCGCCCGGAACGCCGGTGCCCGGGTCGGGATCTCGGACGTCGAGGCGGTCCGCGCGATGACCACGGCGCTCAGCGAGCTCGACCACCGATTCGGCTCCGGACATGTCCGGCCGGTCGTCGTGCACTACCTCAACAGCGTGGTCTCCGGACTGCTGGCCGGTTCGTACCGGGAGTCCGTCGGGCGCGAACTCTTCGCCGCCGTCGCGCGGTTGACCGAACTGGGCGGCTACATGGCCGTCGACACCGGCCAGCCCGGCCTCGCCCAGCGCTACTACATCCAGGCGCTGCGGCTGGCCCAGGCGGCCGGTGACCGCGGCTACGGCGGCTACGTACTCGCCGCGAGCATGAGCCATCTCGCCGCCTCGCTCGGCAACCCACGGGAGATCGCCCAGCTCGCGCGCGCCGCACAGGAAGGCGCCCGGGGCCATGTCACACCGCGCGCGGAGGCGATGTTCTGCGCCGCGGAGGCGCGCGGGCACGCGCTGATGGGCGACGGGCGGGCCTTCGAGGTGGTGGCCGGCCGGGCGGTCGCCGCCCTGGAGCGTGCCGAAGCGGCCGCCGACGCGGGCGACGACCCGATCTGGATCGCCCATTTCGACCCGGCCTACCTGGCCGACGAACTCGCCCACTGCCACCGTGACTTGGGGCAGCCGGGGCCCGCCGCGCAGCGAGCACAGGAGGCGCTGGACGGGCATCCGCCCGGCCGTGCCCGGCGCCGGGCCATCGGTCTGCTGCTGCTGGCCGGCGCGCAGGTGCAGCAGCGCGAGGTGGAACGGGCCTGCCATACGGGCACCCAGGCGGTGGACCTGCTGAGCGGACTGCGTTCGGACCGCGGCGCGGAGTACCTGGAGGACTTTCAGCTGCGTTTGGAGCCTTATCGGGACGAACCGGTGGTGCGGGAGTTCAGCGCGCGGCTGGAGTTGCGGGCCACGGCGGCGTGACCAGCGCCTCACCCCAGGGGTGACGACTGCTTTGTCGGGCGACGCCGGGTTTGTCGTGGCACGTCGGAAAGCCCAGGCGGCGGGGCCTGCCAGGAGGTTCCGGGGGCGGGCGGGGGCGGTGACCAGGCGACGTGGTCGAACGTTGCTGCGACCCGGTAGCGTGCAGCCGACGATTCCGTAGGTCTGCACGTTGGTAGGAGTCACGGTGACGCAGAGCGGACAGGGTCACGACCCGCAGAATTCTGCGGCCGGTCCCGCGCGAGAGGGCATTGTGCTGCCCGCCAACGGTGAGCCGTGGGTGCCCGACCAGCAGGCCGCGCCGCCGGCCGGCCAGCCGTGGGGCCAGCCCTGGGGCCCCGGCCAGCAGGCCGCCGCCCCGCAGCCGTACGGCGAGGCGCCCGCCCAGGGACAGCCCGCCCCGCAGCAGGGCTACGGCCAGGCCCCGCAGCAGGGCTACGGCCAAGGACCGCAGCAGGGCCACGCCCCGGCGCACGCCCCGCACCCGCAGGGCGGCCAGGGCTTCCCGGCCGCGCCCCAGGGACAGCAGCCGCCGGCCATGCCGCCCCCGGCACCGCAGCAGGCGCCCCAGCAGCCCGCCGCGCCGCAGCCGCCACCCGGCTTCGACGCCGAGGCGACGGCGCTCCTGCCGCCCGGCGCACAGCCCGGCCAGGGTGCGCCCGGCGCGCTGCCGCCCGAGGGCCCGCAGTCGTACGGCCAGCAGATCCCGCAGCAGCCGTACGGCCAGCAGGCACAGCAGGCCCAGCAGCCTCAACAGCAGTACGGGCAGCCGCCCCTGGGCCCGTCCGGAGAGCTGGTGCGGGCGACCCCGCAGACCGGTGCGCCGCTGCCGCCCGCCGCGGGCGACGCGGAGGCCACCGCGCTGATTCCGCCTATCGGTGCCCCCGCCGGCGGCCCCGGCAGCGCGCCGCTGCCGCCCGAGGCGGCCGGCCGCCCCGAGACGCCCGACGAGTCCACGACCATGCTGCGCGCGATCAAGCCGAACCAGGGCGGACCCCAGGGCCGGCCGATGCCGCAGTCCCAGCCGATGCCGGGTGCCCAGGGCACGGGCGACGCCGAGGCCACCCAGCTCATCGCCCCGGTGGGCGCCGCCGCGCCGCCCCCGCCGCCCGGCGCGCCGTACGGCGTGCGCCCCGGCGCGCCCGGTGACCGCCCCACCCCCGCCGAGTTCGACGGCCTGTTCCGCGACGGGCCGGGCGCACCGGGCCAGACCGGACCGGCCGCCGCCCCGGACTCCACCGCGCAGCTGCCGCGTTTCGAGGACCCGGGCCGCCCGCCGTACGGGCAGCAGGGCCAGGGCCACGGCCAGCAGTTCCCGCCCGGCGGCTACGAGCCGCGGCCCACTTTCGACGACGGCGGCAGCGGACGCCGCCGGCTCGCCCCGATCGCGATCGTCGGCATCGTCATCGTGGCGCTCGCGGGCGCCGGCCTCGGCCTCGGCTGGGCGCTGAGCGGCGGCGGCAGCGAGGAGACCGCGAAGAAGCAGGGCTCCGGGGCCGATACGCCCAAGGAGGCCAAGGAGTCGGAGCAGCCGAAGCCGACCACCGACCCGGCCGAGGCCCAGGCCAAGGGGCTGGACGCGCTGCTGGGCGACAGCAACAACAGCCGCTCCTCGGTGATCAATGCCGTCAACAGCATCAGGACCTGCGACAACCTCGGTGGCGCGGCCAAGGACCTGCGGGCCGCGGCCGGGCAGCGCAACAGCCTGGTGAAGCGGCTCCAGCAGCTGCCCGTCGACAAGATCCCCAACCACGACCGGCTGACCGCCGCGCTGACCAAGGCATGGCAGTCCTCGGCGTCCGCGGACAACCACTACGCGGCCTGGGCCGGGCAGGTCGGAGGCAAGAAGGGCTGCCACAAGGGCAAGGCCCGGGTCACCCGGCAGACCGCCCAGGGCAACGCGGCCAGCGGGCAGGCCACCCTCGCCAAGAAGCAGGCGGCGCAGATCTGGAACCCGCTCGCCAAGAAGTACGGGCTGACGGAGCGCCGTCCCGAGCAGCTCTGAGCCGGGCCGGGACGGGCGCCAACGGGCGGCCCGTCCCGCTCAGCCGTCCGTGCGCCGCCGGGCGGCCCGTCCCGGCTCAGCTGTCCGTGCGCCGCCGTTCCAGCGTCTTGGTGACGTTCACGAAGCCGTGCCGGGCGGAGACCAACTCGCCGTCCCGCACGACCTGGTAGGTCACCGTCCCGTTCACGATGCGGGGGTAGTCCTGGACGGCGAGCATGTCGTCCTCGCGCCAGCGCAGCTTCGGGGTCAGCCCGCCGGTGTCGACGGCACGGTCACCGCGGTCCAGCGCGGTCTGGAGGGAGTGCGGGGTGATCTCCTCGACGCCCTGGTCATCGAGCTGCTCGATCATCGACCGCAGCACCGTATAGGCGATCCAGGTCGTCTGCGCGCCCTGGTCGGCGGGGTCGATGCGGTTGTCGTTGAACGCGAAGTCGTTGATGACCTTGCGCATCGGCGCCCAGCGGGAATCGCCGGCGGCCGGATACCAGCCGGTGATGTCCGCGCCTTCCAGCGGCCCGGATTTGCCGCCCGTACGGTTCACCAGTGCCTGGCCGACGCTGCCGAGCACGGAGGCGACCCGCACCCGGGGGCTGTCCTCCTGGAGCCGCCGGAACGAGTCGAAGAACGCATCGGTGTGATCGCCGAGCGAGGCGGTCACACAGGAGCCGTCCGCTTTACCGCCGGCCTTCGACGTGCCGTAGACGACCGGGTCGGCACCCACGCCGTCCAGGGCGCGGTTCACCGCGGACGAGTAGTCGGTGCCGTCCTCGGGCGCCTTGATGTCCTTGGCCGGGTGCCGACTGCCGTTCTCCAGGCCGGAGTTGAGCAGGGACGGCATCTGGTCGCCCTGGATGGTGTCCGGGCGGACCAGCGCGACGCGCCGGCAGTCGCGCGCCAACTGGCGGCCGTTCCCGGCGAGCAGGGACGCCTGCCCGCCGTTGACGGGGTAGGACAGCGGGCTCTCGAACTCCTCGTCCGAGGCGCCGTAGCCGCCGATGAAGGGAACGCCCTTGACCTCCAGCGGCGACATGAACGAGCGGCCGAACTGGCTGTAGGAGCCGACCACGGCGACCGCGCCGCGGTCCACCGCGCGCTGGGCGCACTGCGCGGCGGACACCGAGTCATTGCGCTCGTTGCAGGTCAGCACCCGTAGGTGATGCCCCCTGATACCACCCCGGGAATTGACCCAGCGGGCGTAAGCCTGCGCCATGGCGGGCATACCCGGCATATTCGTCGCCTTGGTGCTCTCGGGGGCCCAGGTCATGACCGTGACCGGGTCCTTCTCCCCGGAGTCCCCCGAGGCTCCGGGGAGGGAGCCGCAGCCGGAGAGCAGCGACGCGATGACCGCCGTACATGCCACCGCCGCACCGGCCGCGGGGGCGTGAGAAGAAGGGCGGGGGGAGGAGCGTCGCCGTCCGGTCATGGCACCGCAGCCTTCCGTCCTGCCAGGAACGGCTGAGTGACGACAAGGCAACGGATGGTGACGGCAAGGTGAACTCCGGGGGCCCGCTTGAGATCATCCGCGCGGAACGTACGATCCAATACTGTGCAAGGTTCGGAGAAGTCTTCCCGTCGCGGCCGCCGCTCGACCACCATGGGCGGCATGCCACTCAACGACATGCCGTGGTGGCGCTGGCGCAGCAATGTGCGCTCCGCGCTGCACATGCTCTCCGACCCCGCCTTCCAGCAGGAGACCTGGCTGGCCGGCCGCCCCGGGTACGGAGACGTCACCGACGCCGTCTACCGGCTCGTCGAGGACACCTGGCTGGACAACTGGTCCGCCGAGAAGTACGTCGGCACGATCTTCCGGGACGCCCAGGAAGCGCAGCTCGTCGATGTCGCCGTGCTGCGGGTGCTGCGGATCATGCACCAGGTCGGTGCGGACGCCCCGGTCACCGCGTACATGGCCCACCAGGGCTGGCCGGAGGCCGTACGGGCGGCGCGGGAGGCCCATGTCCAGCTGGCGACGGCGGACGGCGAGGACCCCGATGCCGCGCCGCGCTCGCTGGAGGTGCTGGCCATCATGACCGGCGGACCGGACTCCCCGGCCTGACCTGCTCCGCGGGTGTGCGACCCTATGAGGTCATGAGCGAGTCGCAGCCCACCCAGCCCGGTCAGCACGATCGGAACGATCAGTACGTCCTCACCCTGTCCTGCCCCGACAAGCAGGGCATCGTGCACGCCGTGTCCAGCTACCTCTTCATCACCGGCTGCAACATCGAGGACAGCCAGCAGTTCGGCGACCACGACACCGGGCTGTTCTTCATGCGGGTCCACTTCAGCGCGGACAGCTCGGTGAGCGTCGACAAGCTGCGGGCCAGCTTCGCGGCGGTGGGCGACTCCTTCGGCATGGACTGGCAGATCCACCGGGCCGACGAGAAGATGCGGGTCGTCCTGATGGTGTCCAAGTTCGGGCACTGCCTCAACGATCTGCTGTTCCGCTCCCGGATCGGCGCGCTGCCGGTGGAGATCGCGGCCGTGGTCTCCAACCACACCGACTTCGCCGAGCTGGTGGCCTCGTACGACATCCCCTTCCACCACATTCCGGTCACCCGCGACACCAAGGCCCAGGCCGAGGCGCAGCTGCTGGAGCTGGTGGCGGCGGAGAACGTCGAGCTGGTGGTCCTCGCCCGCTATATGCAGGTGCTCTCCGACGATCTGTGCAAGGCGCTGTCCGGCCGGATCATCAACATCCACCACTCCTTCCTCCCGAGCTTCAAGGGCGCCAAGCCGTACCACCAGGCGCACGCCCGCGGGGTGAAGCTCATCGGTGCCACCGCGCACTATGTGACCGCCGATCTCGACGAGGGCCCGATCATCGAGCAGGAGGTCGAGCGGGTCGGCCACGAGGTCACACCGGACCAGCTCGTGGCGATCGGCCGCGACGTGGAGTGCCAGGCCCTGGCACGCGCCGTGAAGTGGCACAGCGAACGCCGGGTCCTGCTGAACGGCAGCCGGACGGTCGTCTTCGCGTAGGGAACGGCCGGACGGCCGGAATACCCTCCGCACCTCGCACGTTGTGGCCCCCGAGGGGGCGCTCGGACCCCCTACGGGACCTGTTCGACCGCCCCCTACTGGCTACGTGCCGGCGCCTGGCCACCGGCGACAGGCCGGCCGCCTGGCCACCGGCGACAGGCCGGCGCCTGGCCACAGCCCAGCATCTAGAGACGCGACAGCGACGCCGTCGCGAAGAGCACATCGCGGATCGCGTCGCGTTCGCCGTCCTGGCCCGCGGCGGCCTCCTCGGGGGAGATGTGGCCCGCGGCCAGCTGGCAGAACTCGGCGCTGTCCAGGGCGATATGCGCGACGGTGCGCTCCGGGGTGCCCAGGGCGGCCGGTGAGTCCAGCGCTATGTACCAGTGGCCGCCGCCGTTGCCCTCGACCTCCAGATGGAGCGTACGGCCCGGGGCGCCGGCCTCGACCAGCCGCTGCGGCGGCGCGGCGAGCCCGGCCCGGCGGCGGTCGGCCAGCGCACTGGGCAGCAGCCGGGCGGCTAGGTCGACCATCTGGTGGAGGTGCGCGGCGGCCGGGGGTACGTACGGGTAGTCCACCGCCTCCGCGATATCGCCGGCGTGCACCCAGCACTCGAAGGCGCGGTCCAGGAACGAGTCGCGCAGCGCGAGCCGGAAGTCGCCATACGGGACGGCGAGTTCGGCGACCCTGCTGCCGGCGAACGACACCTGCCGCATCAGCGCATAGCTCTGGTCGCGCCACGGGGCGTGGACGGTGAGCGGACGCCGCGTCTCGTGTGCCGCGCGCCAGAACGTTTCCGTACGGATGAGGGGGTCCGGGGTGCCGGGCGGGGCGGCGGTGCCGAGCGGGTCGGTCAGCCCGAGGGCCGTCGCGACCAGGCCGTCCACCGCCATCAGATGCCCCATGACACCGGCGACCGTGGTCTGCCGCTCGACCGGGCGGTCGCCCTCGAACCAGCGCAGCCGCACCGGAGCGCGCCACTCCGCCTCGCCCATGTCATGCAGCAGCGCATCCAGCTTGGCGGTCTCCGCGTCATAGGGCGCCGCCCAGTCGGGCACCGGGATACGGGCCGGCCGCCGGCCCAGACAGCCCTCCAGCACGCGGGAGCGCAGCAGCGGATCGAGGTCGAGGCTGTCGGCGGGGTGCAGCAGCCCGACGGCATCGCGCAGCCGCAGCGCCTCGTCCGCGCAGGAGGCGCAGTCGGTCAGATGCGTCTCGACGGCGGCCGTCTCCTCGGCGGAGCAGGCCGCCAGCGCCCAGGCGCCGAGCAGCGACTTGAGGACCCGGTGCGGCCGGGCGGGATCCGGGTCCGGGAGCGGCTGGGGCGCGGCGGGCGGCTCGGACCCGGGCCCGGCCGCCGGAAGGGGCTCGACGGTGTCGCTCGCCGGGTCGTGGACGGGCACCGGCGGGGTGTCCGGAAGGGGGCCGTGGTCCTCGGCCGCGGAGCGCGGGGAGGGTATCCGCGGCCGCTCACCGGGGCTGCCGGGCAGCTCGCGGCCGTCCCACTCGTCGGGGCCCTTCACCGCGACCGCCCAGGGCCCGGACCGGGTGGTGCGGAGGATCCCGGGCCGGTGTGCTGGGAGTGCGACGGGAGCGGGCCGCGGGGAGCGTGCGGCCCCGGTGGCGCGGTGGGTGCGGCGGGGGAGGGGCGTGCGCCGCGGGCGGTGTACGAGGCGCGGTGGCCGGGCGGCAGGGCGTGGTGGTGATGGGCGGTGGAGAGCAGTTGCAGGCCCAGACGGAGCCGGCGGCGGGCCTCGTCCTCGGTGACGCCGAGGTCGGCGGCGGTCTGGCGGTAGTCCCGGCGCTGGAAGTACGCCAGCTCCAGTGCGGCGCGCAGGGGCGCGGGCATGGACGTGACGATGTAGTCGGCGCGGGCGGCGGTGGAAGCCTCGCGGATCTTCTGCTCTATTTCGGCGGGCTCCGGGGCCCCGGCTCCGCAGTCGCGCGCCGAGGCCGCCTCGGTCTGGCGCAGCCGCTGGACGGCCTGGTGGCGGGTGACACCGGCGATCCAGGAGCGCAGCGGGCCCTGCTTGGGGTCGTAGGAATCGGGGTGTTCCCAGATGTAGGTGAACACCTCGCGGGTGAGGCGGTCGGCGGCGTCCTCGTCGTCCAGGACGCGGTGGGCGAGGCTGTGCACGAGCGAGGCGAAGCGGTCGTAGAGCTCGCCCAGGGCCGCCGCCTCGCCGTGGGCGAGCCGCTGTTGCATCCGCCTGTCCCAGCGCGGTGGCGCGTCGTGTCCCATAGGAACCCCATCCCTGCCCGTCGCCTCCGGGCTCACTCCTCAGCCGTCACTTCTGTACGCGCACGCCCGCCCGGAGCTGTGCGCACGATCACAGAAACCACCGTGCTACCGAATGTAATGCGCGGGTCTGACAACGCACGCTCCTTTGCGGCAAACCGAGCCCTGACGGGGACGGGGATGGTAAGGACCTCACGTCGGATGGTCTCGCTGTGTGGCGAGGGATGGCAGCGCTTTGTGGCGATACTGCCCGATCGGAGCCGATCGATGCCGATCGTTCGTGTCCGCATACGGTGATGTGTTATCCGTGTGTGACCGGATGTCGGCGAAAAGGTGTGGCCGCTGGGGCATAGCCTTAAGCCGACTGCCTGTTGCGCCAAGGATTCGGAAGAGTTTCAGGGGAGAGAGGCCGGGCAGTCGAGGCGGGGAAGGATGAGTTCCGGATGCAGCCGGGCCCATCCGGTCCGAAAGCGAGCGAAAGGCTTCGAGCGCGTGTCGTTGAAGGTGGCAGAGGACGAACAGGGCCCGTGGGCCGTACTCCAGGTGTCGGGGGAGATGGACCTGGTCACGTCGCCTGCGGTGCGCCAGCATGTGCACGACGCGGTGGCGGACGGCCGGAGATCGCTCGTACTGGACCTCTCCGAGGTGCGGTTCTGCGATTCCAGCGGGGTCGGTGTGCTGATCGCCGCCCGCCGTCTGATGCGCTCCTGTCAGGGGCGGCTGCGGCTGATCCTCCCCGCGCAGGGCGCCGTGGACGGCTCGCACGTCAACCGGGTGCTGGCCGCCCTGGGTGTGCGCCGGCTCTTCGAGGTCTACCCGGACCTGCTCACCGCCGTCGACGAGGGCGCCGCACCGCTCTCCGCCTGACCGCGCACGGACGCACCTTCTGCCCCCGTACGCCCGCCCCTGCCTGATTCACCCCGCTCCGTACGGAAACTCCGCCCGTACGACGAAGCCGCCGTCGGAGGTGTGACGCGCCTCCAGCGTCCCGCCCAGGCTCTGCGCGCGCTCGCGCAGCCCCACCAGCCCGTGCCCGCCCCCGGGAAGCGCGGGAACCGTCGCCGCCGCGTCCGGCGGCCCGTTGCGGATCTCCACCCGCAGCCCGTGCGTCGCACGGCTCTCCCCGGCCCCCTCGGCCCGCCCTGAGGCCCCTCCGGAACCCTCGCCCCGCACCGCGTCCACCGGATCCACCCGTACCCGGACCCGTGCCCCCGGCGCGTGCTTGCGGATGTTGGTGAGAGCCTCCTGGACCGTACGGAACGCCGCCCGCTCCACCGTCTTCGTGCCGCTCGCCCCGGCCGCCACCCCGCCCTCGTACGTCACATCCAGCGCGCTCATCTCGATCAGCCGCGGCAGCTCCGTCAAGTCCGGCTGCGGCGCCAGGCGGTGCGCCTCCGCCGTCTCACCGCCGTCCGCCCGCAGCACGCCCACCATGTGCCGCAGCTCCTCCAGCGTCCGCACGGACAGCTCCCGGATCGTCCTGGCACCCGCGCGCGCCGCCGGGTCCTCCGTGCTGACCTGCACCGCCCCCGCCTGGAGGCTGATCAGGCTGACCTGATGGGCCACCACGTCATGCATCTCACGGGCCAGCCGGGCGCGTTCGGTGGTCTTGACCCGGTCCGCGAGCAGCCGGTCCTCCCGGCGCAGGCTGCGGGTCAGGTCCTCGACGCGGGAGGCGAGCTCCTGGCGGGTGCGCACCAGCAGGCCCAGGGCGATCGGCGCGGCCGAGGTGACGCAGGCGTCGATCAGCACCAGGGTGTTCTCGCGGTAGACGGTGAGCTCGAAGTCGGTGATCGGATACGGGAAGAAGTGCGCGGCGATCAGCAGCACCGCACAGATGCCGAGCCGCGCCCGGCCGGGCCGCCGGACGGCCAGGGTGTAGAGCCCGATCATCGGCGCGAACCAGATGTAGCCGATGTAGAGCCCGGGGAGGGTGAAGAGGAACACCAGCAGCGGGAAGCGCCGGCGCAGTACCAGGGCCGCCGCGGCCAGCATCGAGACACCGACCTCCAGGTCGAGTTCGAGGCCGTTGACCAGCATCGCGTCGGCGATCGCCAGCAGCACCGGGACCACTACGGGAACCAGGGCGCGCAGCCGCCGCCCCAGCGCCCCGCGCCCCAGCGCCCGCCCCTTCGCCTCCCCGCGGGCCACCGCCCGCCCGGCGCGCGCCCGCAGCCGGCTCCGCCCGCCCCGGGCTCTCACCATGCCCCCCGGGGATCGCCCGTCACCAGTCCGGCGCGGTCGGCGACGATGGCCGCCTGGATGCGGTTGATCCCGCCCAACTTCCCCAGCAGGGCACGCACATGGTCCTTGACCGTACTGGGGGCGAGCCCCATCCGCCCGGCTATCTGGGCGTTGGCCAGCCCCTCGCCGAGCAGGGCGAGCACCTCCGACTCCCGCGGCGTCAGCCCGCTGACCGCCCGCGCCGCCGACGCCTGGTCCTCGGCGGTCAGATAGCCCCCGATCACCGCCCGTGTGACGCCCGGATCGAGCACGCTCCCGCCCTCCGCCAGCGTCCGTACGGCCCGTACGAGTTGCTCCGGATCGGAGTCCTTCAGCAGGAACCCGGCCGCGCCCTCGCGCAGCGCCGCGGTCAGATACTCCTGGGCGTCGAAGGTGGTCAGCATCGCCACCGCGGGCGGCTCCGGGGCGGCGCGCAGCCCGCGCAGCACGGTCAGTCCGTCCACGTCCGGCATACGGATGTCCAGCAGCACGACATCGGCCGCACAGCGCAGCACGGTCTCCACGGCCTCGGCGCCACCGCAGTCCGCGACCATCTCGATGTCCGGGGCGGTCCCCAGAATCATCCGCAGTCCCGATCTGACCAGCCGCTCGTCGTCCACCACAGCGACACGGATCACCGGCCGCCCCTTTCTCCTCCGCACCCACCCGCATCCGCGGAACCGCCCGGCGCTGCGCGATTCCGTTCCCCTGTCACCCGGGCCCGCCCTGCGACGGACCCGCACCCCCGCCGAGCGGCGGGGGTGAGCCCGCGACCTCTGGAGGATGCCGCGGGGGGTCCCCCGCGGGCAGAGTGGTTCTCATGCTGCACCACTGAAGAGGCCCCGAGCCCAGGACGCGGTGCAGTTCACATCGGCGGCCGCCGCGACCCCCACACGCGGCGGCCGCCTTTGGCGTGCGGGGGCGGTTCGGAGGGGGATCTCCCCCGCACCGCCGGAGCGTGGCCTGACACCCCCTCGAAGCCGCTGGTGGAGCAGGTTCCCGGCGTGGTGGCGAGCGTCGCCGAAACGTGGGCCGCCGGTCATGGCGGCGTCGGCGGATGCCCTCGCGGGCAGGCATAAAATCGGATGAATTCGGCGCGAGGGTGCGGAAGACTCGGGCCGGCCGATGAGTTCTGCCCTGCCCATCGGTCTCTACCGAGAATCCACCGACCGTGTTCGTGCCGACAGCCCCTGGCTGCGAGGCGACTGTGACCAGGAACCCCAGCGAGGTGCTGCCGTGACTGCTGCAATCCAAGAACGACCAGCCGCAAAGGCGGGCCGCATCCCGACCGTGGTGCGGCTGCTGGTGCTCGCCACGTTCGTGGTGATCCTCAACGAGACGATTCTGGTCAACGCCATCCCGCGGCTGATGGATTCGTTGCACATCACCGAGCAGTCGGCGCAGTGGGTCTCCACCGCGTTCATGCTGACCATGGCCGCGGTCATTCCGGTCACCGGCTGGTTCCTTCAGCGGGTCACCACCCGCCAGGCGTACGCGATCGCGATGGGCGTGTTCCTCGCGGGGACGGTGCTGTCCGCCGTCGCGCCCTCCTTCGAGGTGCTGCTGCTGGGCCGGATCGTGCAGGCCGCCGGCACCGCCGTGATGATGCCCCTGCTGATGACCACGTTGATGATCGTGGTGCCCGAGCACGACCGCGGCCGGGTGATGGGCAACGTCACCCTGGCGATCTCGGTGGCGCCCGCGCTCGGACCCGCCGTGTCCGGGCTGGTCCTCCAGGCCGGCTCCTGGCGCATGCTGTTCGTGGTCGTCGTGCCGATCGCGGGTCTGGTGACCCTGTTCGGGCTGCGCAAGATGGACAACATCGGCGAGCCGCAGGTGAGCTCCATCGACTGGCTCAGCGTCTCCGTGGCGACGCTCGGCTTCGGCGGCCTGGTGTACGGGCTGAGCCTCCTCGGTGAATCCGGTGACCGGGTCGGGCTCGGCATCGGGATCGTCGTCGCCGGGGTCGCGGCCATCGCGGTCTTCGTGGTCCGCCAGCTCAAGCTCCAGCGCACCGGCACGCCGCTGATGGACCTGCGCACCCTCAAGCACCGCACCTACGGCCTTTCCCTGGCCCTCATCTCCGTCGGCTTCCTGGCGATGCTCGGGTCGATGATCCTGCTGCCGCTGTACCTCCAGAACATGCGCGGACTCAGCCCGCTGGAGACCGGCCTGCTGGTCATGCCGGGCGGTCTGGCCATGGGACTGCTCGGACCGACCGTGGGCAAGCTGTTCGACCGGTTCGGCAGCCGGCCGCTGGTGCTGCCCGGCTCGATCGGGATGGTGCTCGCCCTCGGCGGCTTCACCCAGGTCTCGATGACGATGCCGTACTGGCAGGTGCTGGGACTGCACACGCTGCTGATGGTGAGCCTGGCGGCGACGTTCACGCCTGTCTTCACGCTGGGCATGGGCGCGCTTCCCCCGCATCTGTACTCGCACGGCAGCTCGATGCTCGGGACGTTGCAGCAGGTCGCCGCGGCGTTCGGGACCGCGCTGGTGGTGACCGTGATGTCCGCGCGCAGCGGTCAGCTGGCCGACGAGGGCGTCGCCGCCGCGCCCGCGGCACTGAGCGGGATGAAGCTGGCCTTCGGCGTCGCCGCCGCCCTCACGGTGGTGACGATCGTCGTGGCCGCGAAACTGCCGCGCCGGGTCGCCGCCGCCGACGACGCCCAGGACCACGACAGCGCCGCGGAGCAGCCAGTCGGGTCATGAGGGCCGGGCGGAGCTCAGCCCCTGGGCTGCGCACGCCACAGGGCGGAGCTCAGCCCCCGGGCTCCGCCCACCGCAGCGCGGGCGGCCCGTCCGCCCGTACGTACCTCACGGCGCGGGCGCCCCTCCGGCCCGTGCGACCCTCACAGCCACCCCTCCCGTCCCACCGCCGCCGCCCGGATCCCCTCCGGGCGGACGGCGTCGTACGGGCCGGAGCCGCGGCCGGTGGCCAGGACGACGACCGAGGTCATGGCGGCCAGGCCGTAGGCCGTGGTGGCCATCGAGAGGGCGCCCTCGGTGGTCTCGAAGGAGCGGTTGAAGAAGTCGGAGACGGTCAGCCACACCACCGTCCGCACGGTCATGTACAGCTCCAGCGCCGCGAACACCAGGAGCGCGCCCCGGACTTCCCGGCGCCCCCGGAGGGCCAGCACCCCGAGGATCAGCAGGACGAGGACCGAGCCGACGGTGGTGAACTCGGCGGACGCGGCGAGATCGAGGGCGCCGAGCACCGAACCGTCGACCACCCCGCGCAGATAGCGGCCGGTGTCCGTCCCGCCGGCGGTCATGTCGCGGACCGCCCAGCCGAGTTCGGCCAGCGCCATGACCAGGAACAGCACCCCGCAGATCCGGGACAGACGGCGCCACTGGGCCTCGGGACCGGGCGCGCCGGCCGCGGGCGGCCGGGCGTCCTGCCGGCGCTCGGCGGCCGGGAACATCGAGCACAGCACGACCAGCGCCACCACCACCCCCAGCCCGCGGGTGGCGAGCGCCCAGCTGCCCAGCGGGTCGTTGGTGTACTGGTGGCGGTAGGCGGCATGGAGCAGGCCCACGCCCTCGCGCAGCGAGAGGGCGAGCAGTACGAAACCGGACAGCAGCGCCGCGGAGCGCGCCACCCGCCGCTGGGCCAGCATCAGTCCGGCGATCACCAGGAACGCGACGGTGAAGGCCCATTCGTACGGGCCGAGGATCTGGGTCGTGGGGGAGGCGCCCGGGTTGAACAGGCCCTCGACGAAGTCCCAGGTGCTGCCGTCCCCTTGGGTGATGCCGAAGACCGTCCAGGCGGCCAGCACTCCGGCGTACAGCGTCAGGCACAGCCCGGTCGCGAGATAGGCGCCGCTGTGCTCCGGGGCGGCCCGGCGCGGGTCGGGGCCCGGACGGACATCCACCGTTCCACCGTCCTGCGTCACCATGACCGACCCCCGATCCGCCTCTCGTGGCCGCCGTACCGGCAGTTCCCGTACAACAGCCTCACTGTGTCAAGGACGGCGGGAGAGCCGGTGGAGGTTCCACCCCGTGTCGTCCGGCTCCCGCCCGGTTGATCAGCGCACATGACGGGCCGTGGCCGCCAGGGAAACCTGCTCCCTGTGGACGGGTATCTCCGGGTCATCGGTCACCATCTGCCCCCGGAACAGGGCCTCTTGGGGCGATTCCGGAACCCCGCAGGGTGCCCGGGACGGCCACGACGCTTGCCACAACTGCCTCCATGAGGGCAGTGGATCACAGCGCACCAGGTCAGCGGCAGGGTGTGCGGGACCATGGCCGGACGAGGGGTGCCGCCCCTGCCGGAAGGGCGGCCGTGCGGCAAGATGGAGCCATGGGGATCTTCGGGGGCGAGGGCCGACTGATCGGTGGCCGGTACCGCCTGGGAATACGGCTGGGCCGCGGCGGAATGGGAACGGTCTGGCGAGCCACCGACGAAGTGCTGGGACGTCAAGTCGCGGTGAAAGAACTGCACTTGGACGAGGGAACGGCCGAGCCCGAGGCGCGGGTGCAGCGCGAGCGGGCGATGCGGGAGGCGCGGACCGTCGCGCGGATCAAGCATCCCAATGTGATCGTCGTGCATGACGTCGTCGAGCAGGACGGCCGGCCGTGGATCGTGATGGAGCTGGTGGAGGGCCCGTCGCTGGCCGACCGGCTCCAGAGCGGCGGACCGGTCGCACCGCGCGAGGCGGCCCGGATCGGCGTCGCGCTGCTGGGCGCGCTGCGCGCCGCGCACACCCGCGGGGTACTGCACCGCGACATCAAGCCCGCCAACGTCCTGATGGAGTCGGGCACCGGCCGGGTCGTGCTCACCGACTTCGGTATCGCCCAGGTGCCCGGCGTCACGACGCTGACCGACGCCGGCGGCTTCGTCGGCTCGCCCGAGTACACCGCGCCGGAGCGGATGGCCGGGCGCGGCACCGGCCCCGAGGCCGACCTCTGGTCGCTCGGGGTGCTGCTGTGCGCGGCGCTCAGCGGCGCCTCGCCGTTCCACCGCGACTCGTTGGGCGGGGTGCTGCACGCGGTCGTCTACGACGAGATCGAACTCCCGGAATCCGCCCGCCCGTTGCACGCCGTCGTCGACGGGCTGCTGGAACGGGAGCCGGAGCGGCGGCTGGGCGTCGCCGAGACGGAGCGGCTGCTGCGCGGCTATCTCCAGTCGGGCCGCGCCCCGGAACGCGGGCCGGGCGGGCCGCTGGGGCACGGGTCCGGTCGCGGCCACGGCGGCCACGGCGCCCATGGAGATCACGGCGGTCACGGCGCCGGTGCCGCGGGCCTCGCGGCCGAGGCCGTGGCGGGCGGGCCGCTCCCCGGGGGCCCGGACACCCCGCGGTACCACGGGCCCGACGTCCACGCCCCCCTGTACGACGTCCCCGGCGGCGGCCTGCCCGGTGAACCCCCGCCCGGCGAGCACCCGTCCAGCGAGGACCCGCCGGTCGCGGGCACGCCGCCCCCCGGACCGGCCGCTGCACCCGGGGGCGCCGGAAGACCCGGTGGTCGTACGGGCGGCCGCACCCCGGGCCTGCCGATCCGGGACGCGCTCGACGACCGGGCACTGGCCGCGGCCGCCCGCCCGCACACCGGCCGCGCCCGCACCGCCCTGCTGGTCGCGCTCGCGGCGGTGGTGATCGGCGGCGCCGGTGCGGGCATCGCCGTCCTGCTGATGAACCAGGGCGGAGCCGAGGGCGGCACCGGCGCCGGCGGCCGGCCCAGCCGGTCCCAGCAGGCATCGGACACCAGCCCCTCGAAGGGCGGCGACTCCGGCACGGCGGAACCCACCGTCACCGCGCCACCGGCCTCCGGCGGCGCCGGCAAGGTCCCGGCCGGCTACCGCCTCGTCCGCGACCCGGCCGGGTTCGCGCTCGCCGTCCCCGAGGGCTTCACCCGGTCCTACGAGAACGACCGGGTCTACTACTACTCCCAGGGCAAGCGGTTCCGGATCGGCGTCCAGCTTCAGCGGCCGGTGCCGGAGGGGCCACTGGGCGCGATGCGCGCGGCGCACGCCAAGGGCCCCGCCGATTACCGCGGTTACCGCCAGGGGCAGGTCACCGAGACCACCCACAACGGGCTCCAGGCCGGGCTCTGGGAGTTCGTCTGGGACGGCAGTGCCCAGGACGGCGGCGCGCGGTACACCTACGACCTCAGCTGGGACGAGGGCGGCCGGATGATCGATGTGTGGATCTCCTCCCCGCTCGCCTCGCAATCCGAGGCCAAGCGGCACTTCGACACCGCGGTCGACGCCTTCCGGCTGTCCGGGACGTGAGCGCGGGCCTTCCGGTCGTCCCAGACCAGCGCCCTTGCGGCCAGCGGACACTGGCACGATTGTGGGTGCCGCGGGAAAACTCGTTACTGCCGGGTACACAAAGCGCCGGGGGAGGAATACGCTCGCCCGCATGACGGACTCGCAGGACACCGGAACAGCTGCCTCCGCCGCGGAGGCCCCCGCCGAGGCCCCCACGGACGCCCCCGCGGCCCCCGTGGCCACCGCGCCCGACGGGGCCCCCGCCGCGGGCAACCCGGTCGCCCCCGCCCCCGCGGCCGCCCGCACCGCGGCGGAGGTGGTCACCCCCGAGATCGCCGCCCGGCTGACCCGCGGGGTGGTGGGCAGTGGCCGTACCGCCAACCACACGCCCTTCACCGGGGAGAAGCTGGCCGACCTGCCGGAGTCCACCCCCGAGGACGTCGCCACCGCCTTCGAGCGGGCCCGCGCCGCCCAGGAGCGCTGGGCCAAGGTCCCCGTCAAGCAGCGCGCCGCGGTCCTGCTGCGCTTCCACGACCTGGTGCTGCGCCGCCAGGCCGAGGTGCTCGACCTGATCCAGCTGGAGACCGGCAAGGCGCGGCTGCACGCCCATGAGGAGCTCCAGGCGGTCGCCGTCACCGCCCGCCACTACGGCCGCAAGGCCCACGCCTACCTCAAGCCCAAGGCCCGTACCGGCGTCGTCCCGACCCTCACCAAGGTCACCGAACTCCGCCAGCCCCGGGGCGTCGTCGGGCAGATAGCCCCCTGGAACTACCCCTTCGAGCTGTCCGTCGGCGACGCCCTGCCGGCCTTCGTCGCGGGCAACGCCGTCGTCATGAAGCCCGACACGGAGACCGCGCTGACCGCGCTGTGGGCCCGTGAGCAGCTGATCGAGGCGGGGCTGCCGGAGGACGTCTGGCAGGTCGTGATCGGCGAGGGCCCGGTCGTCGGCCCCGCCGTCGTCGCACACGCCGACTACGTCTCCTTCACCGGCTCGACCCGTACGGGCCGCGAGGTCGCCCAGGGTGCCGCCGCCCGGCTGGTCGGTGTCTCCCTCGAACTCGGCGGCAAGAACGCCATGTTGGTGCTCAGGGACGCCGACGTGGAGAAGGCCGCCGCCGGCGCCGTCCGCGGCTGCTTCTCCTCCGCCGGCCAGCTGTGCATCTCCATCGAGCGGCTCTACGTCCACGAGTCCATCGCCGACGACTTCCTCCAGCGGTTCGCCGCCCGGACGAAGGCGATGCGGCTGGGCAACGCCCTGGCCTACGGCGCCGACATGGGCTCCCTGGTCGGCGAGCGCCAGCTGGAGACCGTCACCCGCCATGTCGAGGAGGCCGTCGCCAAGGGCGCCACGCTGGTCGCCGGCGGCCGCCCGCGCCCCGACATCGGCCCGCTCTTCTACGAGCCGACCATCCTCGACGGCGTCGAGGCCCCGATGGCGGTCTGCGGCGAGGAGACCTTCGGCCCGGTCGTCTCGATCTACCGCTTCCGTGACGAGGACGAGGCGGTGGCGCTGGCCAACGCCACCCCGTACGGGCTGAATTCCAGCGTCTGGACCAAGGACGGCCGCCGCGGCCGCGCGGTCGCCGCCCGCCTGCGGACCGGCACCGTCAACGTCAATGAGTCCTACGCCGCCGGCTACGGCAGTGTGCAGGCGCCGATGGGCGGCATGGGCGACTCGGGGCTGGGCCGCCGGCACGGCTCCGAGGGCATCCTCAAGTACACCGAGGCACAGACCGTCGCCCAGCAGCGGCTGATGCCGCTCGCCCCGTCCTTCGGCATGACCGACGAGAAGTACGCACAGTTCATGAGCCACAGCCTGCGCGCGATGAAGGCGTTCCGGCTCCGCTAGGGCCTGTCTTCAAAGTCCCGTCGTTCGCCCGTAGGGCGGGCTCGCGGCGTCTGGTGCGTGCGATCGCAAGGCGGAGGGTCGTCCCGGTACTGGGTGTACCGGGATGATCCCGACAACGCGGCGAGCGTGCGTGCCAGGCGTCGCGAGGCAGGCGGGACTTTGAAGACAGGCCCTAGGCCCGACGCAACACAGCAGGGAGAGCCAGTGCCCCAGGAGAACTCTGCCCGGAACCAGGACCGGAACGGCGCCCGGGACGCCGAGGACGACGGCCACGACCGCGACGGCCAAGACGGCAATGACGGCTACGACTACGACGTGCTCGTCGTCGGCTCCGGCTTCGGCGGCTCGGTCTCCGCACTGCGGCTGACCGAGAAGGGCTATCGCGTCGGCGTCCTCGAAGCCGGCCGCCGCTTCACCCGGCAGACCCTGCCGAAGAACTCCTGGGACATCCGCAACTATCTGTGGGCGCCGGCGCTCGGCTGCTACGGCATCCAGCGGGTGCATCTGCTCGGCAATGTCATGGTGCTGGCCGGCGCGGGCGTCGGCGGCGGCTCGCTCAACTACGCCAACACCCTCTACGTCCCCCCGAAGCCGTTCTTCGAGGACCGGCAGTGGGGCGATATCACCGACTGGCAGGAGGAGTTGGCTCCCTACTACGACCAGGCCAAGCGGATGCTGGGGGTCCGCCTCAACCCGACGATGACGCCCTCCGACGTGCACCTCAAGGAGGCCGCGGACAAGATGGGCGTCGGTGACTCCTTCCATCTCGCGCCGGTGGGCGTCTTCTTCGGGGACGGCGAGGACGCGAACGGGACCTCGAAGGCGGCACCGGGCGCGGAGGTCCCGGACCCCTACTTCGGCGGCCAGGGCCCGTCCCGCAGGGCCTGTACGGAGTGCGGCGAGTGCATGACCGGATGCCGGCACGGCGCCAAGAACACCCTCAACGAGAACTACCTCCACCTCGCCGAGCGGGCCGGCGCCGTCATCCACCCGATGACCTCGGTCGTCACCGTCACCGAGGACTCCCGCGGCGGTTTCGCCGTCGCCACCCTCCCCACCGACAACAAGCGCAAGGGCCGGGGCCGCACCTTCACCGCCCGCCGGGTCGTCCTCGCCGCCGGCACGTACGGCACCCAGACCCTGCTGCACAAGATGAAGGACAGCGGGCTGCTGCCCGGCATCTCCGGCCGGCTGGGCGAGCTGACCCGGACCAACTCCGAGGCGCTGGTGGGCGCGCAGACCGACAACCGCCGCTACCGCAAGCGGCACGGCACCAAGGCCGACTTCACCCGCGGGGTCGCGATCACCTCGTCCATCCACCCCGACGCGCACACCCATATCGAGCCGGTCCGCTACGGCAAGGGCTCGAACGCGATGGGCGCGATGTCCATCCTCCAGGTGCCCGTCGACGGCCGCGGCTCCCGCGCCGGCCGGTGGGCCGCGAACTGTCTGCGGCATCCGCTGCTGCTGCTCCGGTCGCTCTCCAACCGCCGCTGGTCGGAGCGCACCATCATCGGCCTGGTGATGCAGTCGCTGGACAACTCCCTGACGACCTACCGCAAGCCGGACGGCCTCGGCAAGGGCCTGCTCACCGCCCGCCAGGGCCATGGCGCACCGAATCCCGAGCAGATCCCCGAGGCCACCCAGGCGGCCACCCTGCTCGCCCAGGAGATCAACGGTTTCGCGGGCAGCAATGTCGGCGAGCTGATGGGGACGCCGCTGACCGCGCACTTCCTGGGCGGCTGCCCGATCGGCGCCGACGCCGACCACGGCGTCATCGACCCGTACCACCGCCTCTACGGCCACCCGGGCATCTCCGTCGTCGACGGTGCCGCGGTCTCCGCCAACCTGGGCGTCAACCCGTCCCTGACCATCACCGCGCAGGCCGAGCGCGCGATGTCGCTGTGGCCCAACAAGGGGGAGGCCGATCCGCGCCCCGCCCCGGGCCGGGCCTACCGCCGGCTGGCACCGGTCGAGCCGGTCCGCCCCGCCGTCCCCAAGAAGGCGTTCGGCGCACTGAACCTGCCCTTCCTGGCCGTCCCGCCGGTCCCGCCGAAGAAGTCGCTCTCCTAGCGCGTCTCCTGCGCACGTACGACGGAGGGCCGCACCCCGAACCGGGTGCGGCCCTCCGCTTCTGCGTCTGCCGTTAGGCGGCGGCGCCGTCCGTCTTACGGCGGCGGACGACGAAGATCGCGCCCGCGCCCACGACCATGGCGACCCCGCCCACGAGGCCGAGGGTCGGCAGCGCGGAGGAGGCACCGGTCTCGGCCAGGTTGCCGGTCACCGGCAGCTTGTCCATGCCGTCCTTCGGCTTACCGGTGTTGACCGGCTTCCCGCCGCCCTGCGTACCGGGCTTGTTGCCGGGCTTACCGGGCTTGGCCGGCGGGATCTCGCCCGGGTTGCTGCCGGCCGACAGGATGGTGAAGTCGTACCACTGCTCCTCGGACCAGCCGCAGGAGCCGTCCTGGTTCTGGTAGTCGCCCGCCACCAGCGCGAAGCCGTCACCGGGCGTGGCGCCCTTGTCGGCACGGATCCGCATCTTCAGCTCGGCGGTCTGGTGCGCGTCGAGCTGGAACCAGCCGAAGTACTCCCCGTCGGTCCACTCGTCGAACGAGGTCCACTTGCCGGTGTCCGGGTTCTGGTACTCCAGGTCGAGCTGCGACTTGGGGTGGTCGATGTCGCCGGTCGGCACCGCGTAGATGACCGGGTAGACCTCGTCCAGCGTCCGGTCCGTGGTGTTGGCCAGCTGCACGCTGAAGCCCTTCCAGCCGCCGCCCGCGACGAGCTTGGAGGGCAGGTTGGCGACGGTCACCTTGATGGCGGCGTCATCGACCGTGCACTCGTCCTCGTCACCGGGCTCGCCCGGCTCGGTGGGCTTGGCCGAGGTGGAGGGCTTGGGCGAGTCACCCGGCTTGGTGTCGCCGCCGGGGGTGGCCGGGGTGGTCGGCGCGGTGCCGTCACCGCCCCCGGTCTCCTCGCCGGGCTTGGTGCCGTCGCCCGGGGTGGTGTCACCCGGCGTGGTGTCGTCCGTCGCGTTCTCGTCACCGGCGGCCGGGGTCTCCGGCTGCGTGGTGGGCGCGTCGGTCTGCTCCGAGCCAGGGGTGCCCGGGGTGGGCTCGGCGCTCGCGGTGGACTCGGTCTCGGGGCCGGTCGCGTACGCGGCGGGGGCCGCCAGCAGGGCGGCGGGGGCTATGACGGCCGTCGCGGCGGCAGCCGTCAGGGCACGGCGAAGCTTCATCGAGAAGACCTCTCGGGTCCAAAGTGCCGAATTCCGGCACAAGTGGGTTGCGGGCCGTCGCGGTGGGGCGCGGGATGGCCGTGCGATTGCAGGTACATGACCGGCCATGGCCGAAAAAGGTTGTCCTCTCAACCAGAAACGCCGTCGTGACGCCGATCACACCCGCCACAGCAGCCTCACAGGCTTCTCAAAGACAGTGCACAGCAGCCGCCGGCCGAGGGGCGTGCGCCGGGCGCACCCCGGGCACGGCGAAGGGCCCCGGACACCGTCCGCGAGGGGGGTTGCGGACGGCCACGGGGCCCTTTGCTTTCGGTGCCGGCGTCAGGGCAGCGCCGGCACCGAGGGGCGGCGCTGGGGGGGTAGCGCCGCTGGCTTTCGGGGTGGTGCGCGATGGTGCGGAGTCCGCGAAGGTCGGACCAATAGCAGTGCACAGTCCCTACCGGACGCGGTGCGTCGTTCGTCAAGCATCGTCCTGGATACGCCTCACCTGGCGCAACCGTTTCGACCGGATGCGGTCGGTCCCGGGCGTCCCCAGGACCGACCACCCCATCGGATGTGACCGGGCTGCTGTCCCCTGCTGACCGGCCACGGCACGGAGCGAGGTCCCACGACGCGGGCCGCGGCTGGCGGCCGGCGTCTCATCGCTCCGGGTTTCCGCCCGTGGGGCGGCGTCTACGCGTAGTCGTGCGGGCCGCGCCTGGCTGGCGTGGCACCGGGATCAACGAAGCCTCGCAGCGGCCGGTCACGCGCCGTACGGGTGAGTCGGCAACCGAACTCAGATCCGGCAGCTGCGCCGGGGCGCGTGCGTTCCTTCACGCGCCTGACCGGCCGCAAAACCGACCGCACACCAGCCAAAACTGGCCACGCCGCTGACCCCGTGCCGCCTCAGATCTGGCCCCGGGACAGCTCCAGCAGGGTCATCGCCAGCGCGGTGCCCGGCTTGCCGAGCTGGTCGCGGTAGTGGCCGAGGATCTCCATCTCGCGGGCGAGGTTCACCCGCCGTCCGCCGGAGGTGACGCGCTCGTGCTGGATGACGGCCGAGACGGCCATCCGTTCCTGGACGAGGCCGATGATCCGGCCGTCGAGATCGTCGATCCGCTGCCGGGCGTCGGTGATGATCCCGGCGGCCTCGGGGGAGCGGGCGCCGGTGTCGGGGGCGGTGCCGGTGGAGGTGCTCATGTCCGTATCTCCTGGGGTGAGTGGCCCCGGAGCCGAGAGTGGTCCGGACAGACGCAGACGCCCCGGACCTTGTCGGCCCGGGGCGCCTGGGAAGTTGCTCGTCAGTGGATCAAGCAGCACGACCATGGCAGCCGGTTGGGCCGGTGCCATAGGTAAAGACGAAGGTCAGCTGCTTGTTCATGGGGCTCAGTATGAGCCCGTTAGAATCGAAAGTCCAACCCCTGCTCCACACCGCCGGAAGGCCGCCGAAGTGCCATCAGCGCCCCCTGCCGCTGCCCCGGACGTCGTCCTCGTAGTCGACTTCGGCGCACAGTACGCCCAGCTCATCGCCCGCCGGGTCCGAGAGGCCCGGGTCTACAGCGAGATCGTGCCGTCCACCATGCCGGTGGCGGAGATGCTCGCCAAGAACCCGAAGGCGATCATCCTCTCCGGCGGTCCCTCGTCGGTCTACGCCGAAGACGCCCCCAGCCTCGACCGCTCGCTGTTCGAGGCCGGTGTCCCGGTCTTCGGCATGTGCTACGGCTTCCAGCTCATGGCCACCACCCTCGGTGGCACCGTCGACAACACCGGCGCCCGTGAGTACGGCCGTACCCCGCTGACCGTCTCCCGCCCCGGCTCCACCCTCTTCGAGGGCACCCCCGCCGAGCAGTCGGTGTGGATGTCCCACGGCGACGCCTGCTCCGCCGCCCCCGAGGGCTTCACGGTCACCGCGTCCACCGACGTGGTCCCGGTCGCCGCCTTCGAGAACGACGAGAAGAAGCTCTACGGCGTCCAGTACCACCCCGAGGTCATGCACTCCACGCACGGCCAGCAGGTCCTGGAGCACTTCCTCTACCGCGGCGCCGGCATCGAGCCGAACTGGACCACCACCAGCGTGGTCGAGGAGCAGGTCGCCGCGATCCGCGCCCAGGTCGGCACCAAGCGCGCCATCTGCGCACTGTCCGGCGGGGTGGACTCCTCGGTGGCCGCCGCGATCGTGCAGAAGGCCATCGGCGACCAGCTGACCTGCGTCTACGTCGACCACGGCCTCCAGCGCAAGGGCGAGTCCGAGCAGGTCGAGAAGGACTTCGTGGCCGCCACCGGCGTCCAGCTGAAGGTCGTCGACGCCGAGGAGCGCTTCCTGACCGCGCTGGCCGGGGTCAGCGACCCCGAGCAGAAGCGGAAGATCATCGGCCGGGAGTTCATCCGGGTCTTCGAGCAGGCCCAGGCCGAGCTGGTCGCCGAGGCCGGCGCCGAGGGCGAGGAAGTCGCCTTCCTGGTCCAGGGCACGCTCTACCCGGACATCGTCGAGTCCGGCGGCGGCACGGGCACCGCCAACATCAAGTCGCACCACAACGTCGGCGGGCTCCCCGACGACATCGAGTTCCAGCTCGTCGAGCCGCTGCGCCAGCTGTTCAAGGACGAGGTCCGGATGGTCGGCACCGAGCTCGGCCTGCCGGACGCGATCGTCCAGCGCCAGCCGTTCCCCGGCCCCGGCCTGGGCATCCGCATCGTCGGCGAGGTCACCAAGGAGCGCCTCGACCTGCTGCGCGAGGCCGACGCCATCGCCCGCGAGGAGCTGACCGCGGCCGGTCTGGACCGCGAGATCTGGCAGTGCCCGGTGGTCCTGCTCGCCGATGTCCGCTCGGTCGGCGTCCAGGGCGACGGCCGGACGTACGGCCACCCGATCGTGCTGCGCCCGGTGTCCTCCGAGGACGCCATGACCGCGGACTGGACGCGGATGCCGTACGAGGTCCTGGCCCGCATCTCCACCCGCATCACCAACGAGGTCGCCGAGGTCAACCGCGTCGTCCTCGATGTCACCAGCAAGCCCCCGGGCACCATCGAGTGGGAGTGATCCCGCCCATGGGGCCGGGGTGATCCCGCCGGTCGCTTGATGACGCCGCCGCTCGGCCTTCCGGCTGAGCGGCGGCGTTGTCGTTGGCGGGGCGGCCTCGGGTTGGCGCCCGGGGGCGCCCGGGGCGGTGGGGACGGTGGTGCGGCGGGGGCGCGAGGGGCCGCGTCCTCAGTCCCGTACGGTCGCGGCCAGCCGCTCCAGTGTCGTGGCCATCGCCGGGCCCATCCGTCGTGGGTAGCCGGGGAGTTCGACGACGAGACGGGGGAACCGGGCGCGCGACCAGTCGAAGGTGTGGGTGACCCGGGTGGTGCCCCCGCCCCCCGTCCCGGCGCCGTCTGTTCCGCCCGTGCCGCCCGTACCGTTCGTGCCGTCCGTGCCGTTCGCGGGCGTCAGCTCGTAGCGCCAGCGCTGCCCGCCGACCAGCCGCCGGCCGCGGAACTCGCCCCAGGTCTCCCAGGCGATCAGCCGGTCCTTCTCGTACTCCACCACGACATTCACCGACCGGTACGCGATCCGGGCCTGTGCCATCCCCATGCTGAAGCGGTCGCCGGGCCCCAGCGGCGACGGCCCCTGCGGGTGGCCGCGCAGCATTCCCGAGCCGTCCAACTCGGCGTGCCGGGCCGGGTCCCGGAGGACGTCGAAGAGCTCCCGCGGTGTGGCGACGATGTCCCTGCTGACCGATATGGCCCTCATGGTGTGCCCCCTCTGCTGCCGTTCCTGGTGCCCTCATCATGCAGGCAGGGGGAAGTGCGCCGGTCGCGGCCCTGTTTACCTGCGGTAGCGGAAGGTACCTTCCGCATCGAGCATCACGCCGTACGTGCCAGAGGAGGGCCGCGATGCCCGAGCCGACGCCCATACCCACCGATCAGCTGCACTTCGCGATGCCGCCGACGCATGCGACCGTCGAGGGTGAGCGGCGCTACCGCAAGGAGCGCCTGGTCGCGGCGCTGCGTCTCTTCGGAAGCCATGGGTTCGAGGAGGGCGTCGCGGGCCATATCACCGTGCGCGACCCGGAATTCCCGCACTGCTTCTGGGTGAACCCCTTCGGGATGTCCTTCCGGCACCTCAGGGTCAGCGATCTGATCATGGTGAACGCGGAGGGAAAGGTCGTCAACGGCCGCTACCACGTCAACCAGGCGGCGTTCGCCATCCATTCCCAGGTCCACCAGGCCCGCCCCGATGTCATCGCGGCGGCGCACAGCCACTCCACCTACGGCCGGGCGCTGTCCTCGCTGGGCGAGCTGCTGGAGCCGATCACCCAGGACGTCTGCGCGTTCTATGAGGACCATGCGCTCTTCGACGACTACACGGGCGTGGTGGTCGACGAGGAGGAAGGACGGCGGATCGCGGCCGCACTCGGGCCCCACAAGGCGGTGATCCTGCGCAACCACGGGCTGCTGACGGTCGGCGACTCGGTGGACGCGGCGGCGTGGTGGTTCCTCACGATGGAGCGCTCCTGCCAGGTCCAGCTGACCGCCAAGGCCGCCGGCAAGCCGGTGCTGATCGATCACCACAACGCCGTCCACACGCGCGAACAGCTGGGCAACGACCTGGTCGCCTGGATCAACTACCAGCCGCTCTACCAGCAGATCGTGCGCACCGAGCCGGACCTCTTCGACTAGGCGGTCCTGGATAGCCGGGGGCTGGGGTGCCGGTGGCCGGGTGGGCGAGTGAGCCGGACGCCGGGCGGGCCGGGCGGGTGCCCCTGTGGGTGCCCTGCGGGTCGTACGGAGGTCCCGCAGGGCGCACCGCCTCATGGGTGCGGGAACAGGTCGACGAACGGTGAGGCCGTCGCCGAGATGCCGCGGCTGAATGGGGCGTCGAAGTCCCAGACGAGGAACAGCAGGAAGGCGATCAGCGCGCTGAACAGGCCCGCCATCAGCAACTCCCGCCCCGAGCGGCGGATTTGCAGGGTGAACATGACACCGATCGAGATGGCACCCCCGATGATCAGCCCGAACCACACCACCCCCGGCAGCGTCGACTCGGCCGCGTTCGCACGGGCGGTGCGGGCCCCGTCGGCCACCGCGACCTGGTCGACGAGGGGCTGGTAGGACTGCCCCTCGAAGTCATTGCGCGGCCGGTAGTCGGTGACGTCCGCCCGGACCTTCGTCAGCAGCTCGGTACCGCGCCCGGTCAGCTCCCCCTGCTCGGCCATCACCGGCCACTCCTTGTGCACCACATGGCTCACATACGCATCAACATCCGCACGGATACGGTCCCGCACCGGCGCGGGGTAGGCCCGGGCCCGCGCGCTGACCTCGTGCAGGGCCTGCGCCTCGGTCCGTACGGTGTCCTCGGCCGCGCTGCGGGCCTCCCAGACACCGGCGATCGCCAGCCCCAGCACGATCGCGTACACCACCCCCACCATCATCGTCAGATACTCGATCACATCGGGTGTTTCGGACGGGTCGTCGTCCTCGGCGATCCGGCGTTCCTTGAGCACCGTGATGGTCAGGACGACGCCGCAGGCAGCGGCCATGGCGAGGGTCAGCACCAGCCATTGCGACATGGAGACCTCCTACGAGGAACGGCGCCCGGCGGAACCGGACGAGGAGCTCGAACGGGGACGGAGGGCGGCGCCGGCCAGCACGGCCGGGGCGGTGAGCAGCAGGGTCGTGGTCACCATGGAGCGCCCGTCGCGCGGCCGGTGGGACGGCCGTGCGTAGCTGCGGGGCAGGACGGGCGGCGGTGACGCCGGGCGGCGGACGACGGGCGGGGGCTTCGGCTTCGGCTTCGGCTTCGGTGGGGGCGGCGGCGCCGTGGGACGGGCGCGGGGAGTGGGTGGCGGTGGCGGTGGCGGCGGGGGCGGTGCCGGCCGGGGTGTACGGACACGGGGCGGTGGGGGCGCGGGCTTGGGGACGTGGGGGCGCGGTGCCGGCCGGTGGGAGGGGGGCGGCGGCTTGGTCCGGCTACAGGGGAAGTGCCAGCCGCGCGGCATGGGGAAATCGGTCGGTACGTCCACCGGCGGCGCCGTTCCGGCGTAGGCGCAATTGTCGCCGGTGGCCGGGCGGTTGGGCCGGTCACGGGCGGTGGCAGTGGGCGCGACGACGAGCAGCGCGGCGATCCCGGCCAGTAGAAGGAACGCGGCGGCGGCCCGCAGCCCGGGGCCGCCGGGGCACGGTCCGTCCGGCCGTCGCGGCGCGTTCAGCCGTCGGGGTGCGTTCGGTCGTCGCGGGGCGTTCGGTCCGTCCAGGTCATCGCGGCTGTGCGATCCGTGAAATCCGTTTATTTGACGCACGGCGAGAGCTTGCGCAGCGCGCCCATCGCTCAGCCTTCGCGATGGCTCGGTTCGCCCGAATAGGGGATGTGTCCTGGTTACCCGGCCGGTGCGCCGGTCAGGTGTACGGGGGCGCCGATTTCCCTGTGTGCGGGGGCGCGTGTGCTGCCGGTGCGCAGATGCGGTTGCGCAGATGCCGGTGTGGGGGTGCCGGGCGCCGCTGTGCGGGCGGTGGGTGCCGGGGGCGGAGCCCGTTTGCGGCCCGGCGTCAACACAGCGCTGCGCCCGTCACCCGCCACCAACTGGACGTTTGAGGGGCCTCCGGCGAGGTGCGGCACAATTCGCCTTCGGAGAACTCAAGTTGATGATCATCGGTGGCGGGCGGTAGCGGACGTGTCGGTGGATGCGGCGGGCAGGATGGCCGGAACGGGCGAGCCGGGGGAGGGCGCGGAGCGTGCCACCGGGGGCGAGTGCCGGTGCGGACGGTGCCCGCACGGCGCCCGAGAGGGGCACCGGCAGGCGGTTGCCGCGTTTGTCGCGCTCCGCGAGGACTTCGCCGCCGGGCGCGGGGTGCCGGCCGGACTCGCGCGTTCCGCCGGTGCCGCCCGGCAGTGGGTCTCCGACGAACTGACGCTGTCCGCACGGGAGGTCGCCCGGCGGCGCGCCGCCGGAAGGACCGCCTGGCTGGCGGCCGTACGGTGGCGCACCCTGCTCGCCGTCTGGAGCGCGGCGGTGGCGCTGCTGGTCGGCCAGGCACTGTCCGCCCTCGGCACCGGCTGGACGGCGGCCCGTACGGCGGGGCTGGCCGCGGCCGTCGTACTGGCGCTGGGGCTGACCGCGGCAGCCTGGTGGCACCGGGCGCACGGCGGGGCGCTGGCGCCGCTGATCGGCGAGGACGGGCGGCTGTCCACCTCACGGACGGTGGCGGCGGGCTGGGCGGTCGCGGTGCTGTACGCCGTCCTCACGGTGGCCGTGCAGCAGGTGACGGCCGCGGGCCCGGACGAGCGGCGGACGCTGCTCCAGGGCGTGGCGCTCGCACGGTCCGGCGCGCTGCTGGTGGCGCTCGCCCTCGGGTGCGCGGTGGCCGTGCTGGCCTACGGGCTGGTGGCCTCGCGGGTGCGGTCGGGCCGGCTTCAGAAGGTGCCCGCGGAGCGGCCGCGGGCCGCCGATCTGCTGACGGACGACGCGGGCCGGGGCAGCCTCCTGGACGTGCAGTACGTCCTGGTGAACGCGGCCGTGCTGGGGTGCGCGCTGGTACGGCTGGCCGGCCGCCCGGAGCAATTGCCGCAGCTCCCCTGGGGTTTGGTGGTGCTCCTCGCGCTCTCCGGGGCGACCTATCTGTGGGGGAAGGCGGTGGCGGGCGGGCGACCGGTGATCCTCTCCGTCGTCCGCTCCCGTGAGCTGGGCGATCTCGCCGCCCCGGTCCGTACCGGCGACGACATCGAGATCCGCGGCGCCGGCTTCGTCCCACCGGGCGCCGGGACGCCCGACCGGCTCGCCCGGACCGTCGTACGCATCGGAGACGTCCATGTCCCCGTCCCCCTGGTCCCGGTGGCCGGCGGCTTCACCAACCCGACGGACGGCGTGCTGACGGTCCCGGTACCGGTCGACGTCGAGCCCGGCCGGGTGGAGGTCCGGGTGGTCACGGCGGCGGGCGTGGAGACGAAGGGGTATGTGATCGACGTCGTGGATTAGGGGCTGCGTTGCAGTCTCTGGTGGGCGGGGTCGGTGGGGTTGGTGGGTCCGGCAGGTCCGGAGTGTTCGTTGGGTCCGTTGGGACCGGCGGGTACGGAGTGTTCGGCGTGGCCGTAGGGTCCGGGGGGGGGGCGGGGCCGGAGTGTCCGGGGCCGAGGGATCACGGTGGGGCCCCCGCGGATCACGGTCGGTCCCGCGGCGCCTGGCGTGGCGTCTCGCCGGGTGCCTTGTGCCGGGTATCGGGCGGCGACGGGTGTGGTCGATGCCGTCCGGTGCCGTCCGGAGCCGCTCGGTGTGCCGCCCGGTGCCGCCCGGCGCCCTTGCGTGACGATTCTGTGTGGCGTAGTCGCCTGAAGTGCATCGGTCCGTTGAACCTCTCGCGCACGTGCGTACGTATCTCCCCAGGAGGCGCGGGCGCGGGCACAATCGTCTGCGCCCGGTGGCAACGGAGAGGCGGACGTCATGGTGCACGCGAATCGTACGATCGGTGCCGACTTGGGAGGGGCGGGCGTCGAGAGTGCCGGCGCCGGATTGCGGGCGCAGCTGGCGCGCCATGCGCTGCTCCCCTTGCGGCTCTTTCTGGGGGCGACCTTCCTCTATGCGGGCATCGACAAGCTGACGGATCCGGCGTTTCTGGCGGCCGGTGGCGCGGGTTCGCTCGGCGAGATGCTGCGCCAGGTCCATGACGCGGCGGCGCTGCCGCAGCTCGTGGAGATCGCGCAGAAGAGTCCGGTGGGCTTCGGCTATGCCATCGCGGCCGGTGAGCTGGCGGTGGGACTCGGGACTCTGGTGGGGCTGCTGGGGCGGCTGGCGGCGTTCGGCGGTGCGCTGATCTCGCTGACGCTCTGGCTCACGGTGAGCTGGGCGACCACGCCTTACTACTACGGCAACGACCTCGCCTACCTGGTGGCCTGGATCCCGCTCCTGCTGGCCGGGACGCCGCGGTTCTCCCTGGACGCCGCCCTGGCGAACCGCCGCAAGCGGCACGGGGCGCAGCTGTTCGGCTGAGGGCTGCCCCGTGGGCGGCGGGGGCCGTTCATGAGGGCCGGGGCCGGGGCCGGGGCCGGGTCGGTGGCGGTGGTGCCGGGGCGTGGTGACGGTGCCGTCGGTCGTCGTGTCAGGAGCCCTCCGGGGAGGCGGTGTCGGTGTCCGGTTGGTGCGGGCGGCGGGTCCTGGTCCAGACGGCCGCGGTGATACCGGAGAGGAGCAGGCCGGCTGGGAGGGTGAGGAAGAACCAGGGGCCGGGGGCGTGCCAGAGGCCGAGGGCGTCGGGGCCGTAGGCCGTGCCGAGGGTGAGGGCGGTGAGGCCCGAGATCAGGCGGGCCGGTTCGAAGGGGTGGCGCTTCACCGGTGGGCTCCCTGGGGGGTCGGGGCGGTCGGCGCGGCGGGGGCCGGTGGTGCGGCGGCCGGGTCGGCGCGGGTGACGGCGACCTGTCCGGCGCCGAGTTCGAGGTTCAGCTCCACCGAGCCGCGTGGCTTCTCGCCCTTCTTGAGGCCATCGGCGGGGAGGTCGACCGTCCGGTGTCCGCCCACGAGGTCCACGTCGTGGGGCGATTCGCCGGGCAGCTGGACATCGCCGAGCCCGAGCGAGATATGGAGCCGGGCGGTGACACCGTGCGGCAGCGTCACTTGGAGGCGGCCGGCGCCCACTCCCGCGCCGGTGTGGACCGTGCGGCCCGCCTTGAGGGGCAGGCCGGTGAGGTCCAACTCCCCCTCTCCCGAACCGAGCTCATAATGCGGCCGCACGGCGCCGAGGGCGGCGGGGGCCCAGGTCTGCTTCTGCCAGTGGGCGGTGATGTTGTCGGGCAGCGCCGTCGCGCCCGCCAGCAGCAGGGCCGTCAGCACCACCATGAAGACCGTGCCACCGCCGGTGCGTCCGTACCAGGCGCTGAGCACCAGCCCGAGGCCGAAGACGACCAGCGCGCACGCCAGGCCCGCCTGGAGGGACGGCGCCAGGCCGTCATGGCGGGAGACGGCGACCGCGGCGCCGCCGCCGGTGAACAGCGCGAGCAGGAACGTCCAGCCCCCGATGGGGCGTCCGACGCGGCGGCCGCTGCGCGGGGCGCGGGCCGGCCGCGCACCGCTCGGCGGCTCGGGCGGCCGGCCCCCGTCGGACCAGCCGTCGTGCCGGTACGGGGCCGTGCCCGCGCCGTGCTCACCCCGGTAACTGAGGTCGAGGGGCAGCGGGGTGTTGTCGGGCCCCCACAGATAGCCCGGGCCGGCCGTCTCCCCGGAGCGCTGGGCGCGCCACCAGGAGGGGCCGGTGGGCACCGGCGGCGCCTGGGTCTCGGGCGGGGCGTCGGCCACCGCCTGGGCCGTGGCGGTGTCCATCGCCTGTGGGCCCTCGGCCTCCACCAGCCGCCGCCGACGCGACCAATAGGCGGAACCGGCCACCGTCAGCGTCAGCATGATGGCGAACGACATCATGCTGCCCTTGCCAAGGGTCGTCAGGAACAGCCCGCAGCCGACCAGCGCGAACAGCAGGGCCGTCAGCGCGGGGCCCTCGACCCGGCCGGAGAGCAGCCGGCGGCCCTCGTTCTGGTCCTCGCCGTCGAGGGGGATGAGCAGCCAGGCGAAGCCATAGGCGATCAGCCCGAGGCCGCCGACGGAGAGCACGGCGAGCACGACCCGGAAGATCACCGGGTCGAGGTCCCACTGCCGGCCCAGCCCGGCGCAGACTCCGCCGATCACCTTGTGCCGCCGGCTGCGGCGCAGCGGCGGAGGCGCGGCGGGTCCGGCGGGGCCGGCGGGCGCCGACTCGTCGATGGGGGCTGCATCGTTCATGAGGCCATGGTGACAAGGGCAGCCGCGCCGCGGCATCCGTGGAAACCCTGGCACATCCCTGAGATCCGCCGGTGGCGGCCCTGAGATGCCCCAGGGGGGTCCTGAAACCCCTCGTGCGTTCGCATATGCCCCCGCGCCCGTGGTCGGGAGGAGGAACAGATGTGGACGGGTGGTGGCCGGGGGGCTGCCCGGCGGCATCGACGACTATCGTTGCGCCCTGGATACGTACGGGTTTCCGGAGGGGCGTGCGGTGACGGAGGCGGCGTCGGTGGACGAGGGGCGACTGGTCGCCGGGCGATATCGCCTGGTTGAGCGGATAGGCCAGGGCGGTATGGGCACCGTCTGGCGGGCCCGGGACGAACTGCTCGGCCGTCAGGTCGCGGTCAAGCGTCTGCATGTCTCACCGCAGCTCGACGAGGACGAACTGGCAACGCGCTATGAGCGCACCACCCGTGAGGCCCAGGCAGCTGCGCGCATCAACCACCCCAATGTGGTGAGCGTCCACGACGTCGTGGACGACGCCGGGATGCCGTGCATCGTCATGGAGTACGTCCCCTCCACGACGCTCGGCGACGCCATCAAGGAGGCCGCCCGGACCGACAGTTCGGTCACGCCGCGCGAAGCCGCCCGTATCGGACGCGGCATGGTCGCGGCGCTGCGGGCCGCACACTCCGCCGGTGTGCTGCACCGTGACGTCAAGCCGGGCAACGTGCTGCTCGGCGAGGACGGCCGGGTCGTGCTCACCGACTTCGGCATCGCGGTCGCCACCGGTGCCTCCACGCTCACCAAGACCGGCGAGCTGGTGGGCTCCATCGACTACTTGGCGCCCGAGCGCGTCAAGGGCGGCACCCCGGGCCCCGCCTCCGACCTGTGGGCGCTGGGAGCGACCCTCTATCAGGCGGTCGAGGGACGCTCGCCGTTCCGGAAGCCCACCGCCGTCGAGACGGCGTACGCGATCGCCATGGACCCGTTCGAGCCGCCCCGCAACGCCGGGACGCTTGCCCCGCTGATCGAGGCGCTGCTCGCCAAGGAGCCGGCGGAACGGCCGACGGCCGAGGTCGTCGAGCAGGCGCTGCGCGCGGCCGAAGCCGAGGCGGAGACCGCGCTGATGGGCTGGTCGACGATGACCCTGGGGACGATCGCGCGGGGCCGCACCGAGCCCGCCGCCCCGGACGGTGAGACGGAGGCGCCCACCCGCCCGGTGCACGATACGGGCGGGGTGGCGGCTACTTCGGACCGCGCCGGGACCGGAGCCGGGGCCCGTACGGGAACGGGGACGGGAACGGGTGCGGGGGCGGGCTTCGGCCACGACACCGGCGGCGAGGCCGTGACCGGCCGGGTCGCGGTGCCGGACGGGGCCGGTGCCGTACGGCCCGCCGGAGACCGCGCGGATGTGCTGTCCGGCGGCAAGCCCCGTAAGCGACGTACCGCCCGGGTCGTGGTCTGGAGCGTCGTCGGGGTGCTGTTCGCCGGGGGCGGTGTGGGCTCGGCCTGGTACCTGATGGACCGTGGCGACTCCGGCTCGACCCAAAGCGCCTCTGACAAGGGCGTACCGAGCGTCCCCAGTGAACCGGAAAACAGCATCGGACCGCCGCCACCGCTCCCCGACGGCTACTGGAAGGCGAAGGAGTCCGCGCTCGGCGTGACCTTCCCGGTGCCGGACGGCTGGAAGCGGATGGTCGAGGACGGCGGCCGGATGATCACCTACTACTCGCAAAAGGACCTGGCCAGACTGACCGTCAGCGTCCTGGACCTCTCCTCCGGCAACGCGGTACAGCACTTCAAGGGCCTTGAGGCCCACCAGAAGGTGGATTACCCGACCTACAAGCAGCTGCGTTTGCAGAGCACCGTCTACCAGGGTGAACCCGCCGCGATCTGGGAGTACACCTTCAAGGGCAAGGCCCGTCCGTTCCGGGCGTCGGATCTCGGGTTCGGCCGCGCGGGTGGCACGGACTACGCGATCTTCGTGTCCGCACCGGAAGCCAACTGGACGAAGTTCGGGAAGGTCTTCTCGGTGGTGACGAACGGCTTCCGCCGGACCGACCCCCAGGGCTGAGACGCCCCGGCCCCGGACCTCACCCGCAAACCTCAGGGACAGCCTCAGGGACGACCCTGATGCCCCGGGCCCGGGAACCGTGTGACGATCGGGCACATGACCACCGCTCCGCCCCGCGCCGAGACGGGCTTCGCCCCGGCGCCGGACCCCGACGACCCGCCCGTGCGCAAGCTCTACCGCAGCGCCGACGGGCGGCTGCTCGGTGGCGTCGCGCGGGGGCTCGCGGGCCATCTCGGACTGCCGGTCTCCTGGGTGCGGATCGTGTTCGTGGCCCTGTTCATGGCCGACGGGATGGGCGCCCTGCTGTATGCGGCGTTCTGGTTCTTCGTGCCCCTGGGCGTCGGAGGCGTGGAGCACCGGCAGCCCGCCGGGGCCGACGGCCGGCGCCGCCTGCTGCGCCACCGGCCCGACAAGGGGCAGGTCTTCGCGCTGATCGCGCTGCTCATCGGAGCCGCGGTCGTCGCCTCCCGCTTCCAGCTGGGCCAGGCCGACGGCTATCTCTGGCCGGTGCTGCTGATCGGCGCCGGTGTCGCCCTGGTGTGGCGGCAGGCGGACAACTCCCGCCGCGCCCAGTGGCTGGAGCTCGGCCGCCGCAAGGGCCTGCTGCCGATGGTGCGCGGCGCGGCCGGAGTGCTGCTGGTCGGCGTCGGGGTGACGGGCATCGTCGTGCTTCAGGGCTCGGTGCGCCATCTCGGTTCGGTGCTTCAGGCCGCGCTCGCCGTCGTCGTCGGCATAGCGCTGCTGGCGGGCCCCTATCTCGTGCGGATGGCCCAGGACCTCTCCGAGGAGCGGCTGATGCGCATCCGTGCCCAGGAGCGCGCCGAAGTGGCCGCCCATGTCCATGACTCGGTCCTGCACACCCTCACCCTGATCCAGCGCAATGCCGACGACCCCCGGGAGGTGGCGCGGCTGGCCCGCGCCCAGGAGCGGGAGCTGCGCGCCTGGCTCTACAAGCCCGAGGGCCGCGGCAAGGAGGAGGACGAGGAGCCGGCCACCCTGGCGGAGGCGGTCCGCAAGGCCGCGGCCGAGGTGGAGGACCACCACGGTGTCCCCATCGAGGTCGTGGTCGTCGGCGACTGCCCGCTGGACGAGCCGCTGGGCGCCCAGATGCAGGCCGCCCGCGAGGCGATGGTCAATGCCGCGAAATACGGCGGCGAGGGCGGCGCGGTGCAGGTGTTCGCCGAAGTGGAGGGCCGTACGGTCTTCGTCTCGGTGCGCGACCGCGGCCCCGGATTCGACCTGGACGCGGTCCCCGCGGACCGGATGGGCGTACGGGAGTCCATCATCGGCCGTATGGAGCGCCACGGCGGCACCGCCCGGCTGCGGTCCGCCCCCGAGGGCGGCACGGTCGTCGAGCTGGAAATAGAGCGCGCGGCGACGGAGCACGAGATATGACCGTGCCGGGCGAGGGGCGGCCGGAGGCGACAGCGCGCGCCGGGGCACGGGATGATGGCGGGGCAGACATCGAGGGACGGGCGGAAGAGATGAGCAGCGAGGACGCACAGCAGGACGGGACCGGCGGGGCGGCCGAGGGCCGGACCGTTCGGGTCGTGCTGGTCGACGATCACCGGATGTTCCGTACGGGCGTCCAGGCCGAGATCGGTGAGACCGGGCGCACCGGCGTCGAGGTCGTCGGCGAGGCCGCCGATGTCGACCAGGCGCTCACGGTCATCACGGCCACCCGCCCCGAGGTCGTCCTCCTGGACGTCCACCTCCCCGGGGGCGGCGGCGTCGAGGTGCTGCGCCGCAGCGCCGCGATGATGAGCGACGACGCGCGCCCGGTCCGCTTCCTGGCGCTCTCCGTCTCCGACGCGGCCGAGGACGTCATCGGCGTCATCCGGGGCGGCGCCCGCGGCTATGTCACCAAGACGATCACGGGCACGGACCTGGTCGACGCGATCTTCCGGGTCGCCGACGGCGACGCGGTCTTCTCCCCGCGGCTGGCCGGCTTCGTCCTGGACGCCTTCGCCTCCTCGGATGCCCCGCCGATCGACGAGGACCTCGACCGCCTCACCCAGCGCGAGCGGGAGGTGCTGCGGCTGATCGCCCGCGGCTACGCCTACAAGGAGATCGCCAAGCAGCTGTTCATCTCCGTGAAGACCGTCGAGTCCCATGTCTCCGCGGTGCTGCGCAAGCTCCAGCTCTCCAACCGCCATGAGCTGACCCGGTGGGCCGCGGCCCGGCGGCTGGTCTGAGCTGCGGAACCGGCACGGGGCGGGCGCACCCGCAGCTTCATGACGAGGGCGTAACAAAGCACCACAGAAGGGCAACCAGGACCGGGCTGATCACCTCTAAGGGCGCGGAGAGGCTCACTGCCGAAGGCGGGGCCGGAACCATCCCCACGTCCTTCGCCTAGTTTGTCCTGGAAGCGAGACCCCGATGAGCCTGACGGGCACGCCCTTCTTCCTCACCTCGCTCACGCTGCTGATCGTCGCCGTCGTGCTGCCCTTCGCCCTCTGGGGCCGAATAGCCGGGCCGCCCCTGGTGCGCGGTCTCGCCCGGCTGCTGATGCTGCTGTTCGCCCAGGTCACGGCCATCACCGTGGTCTTCGTCCTGGTGAACAACGCCAACAGCCTCTACGACACCTGGGGCGATCTGCTCGGCACGGACAGCCATGTGGCGGAGGCCCGGGAGCTCGGCCCCGACGGCATGGGCGGCCGGCAGGTCGCGCATGAGCCCAAGCAGCTCCAGCGCTTCCGCCCGGCCGACGACCCCAAGGTGGGCGCCGGCGTCCAAATGACCGACCTCCAGGGCAAGATCTCGGGGGTGCGGGGCGAGGTGTACGTCTGGCTGCCGCCGCAGTACAACGACCCGGCCTACCGGAACAAGAAGTTCCCGGTGGTCGAGCTGCTGCCCGGCTACCCTGGCTCGGCGAAGTCCTGGCTGGGCTCGCTGCACGCGGCCCAGCAGCTGATGCCGCTGATGCAGAACGGTACGGTCAAGCCAGCCATCCTGGTGGCGCCCCGGACCAACCTGCTCCCCGGTGTGGACACCGGATGCGTCAACCTCGCCGGGAAGGTCAACGCCGACAGCTGGCTGACCGTCGACGTCCGCAAGATGGTCATCGACAACTTCCGGGCCGGTGACAAGCCGGACTCCTGGGCCCTGGCCGGGTATTCGGCCGGTGCGCACTGCGCCGCCAAGCTCGCGCTGGCCCACCCCGACCGCTACCGTGCCGCGGTCGCCATGTCCGGCTACAACGACCCGGCGCTGGAGCGCGACTCGCTGGCCGGCAAGGACCCCAAGCTGCGCATCGAGTCCAACCCGCTGCACATCCTGAAGTCGGCGAACGCGGCCGGCCAGCCGCCGCGTACCGCGCTGTATGTGTCGGGCGCGGCCCGCGACGGCTACCAGTCCGGCCTCGCCCTGCGGCAGTTCGCGCAGCTCCCGACGACGGTGAACGTGCAGCTGATCCCGGCGAACGCGGGCGGCCACACCACGGCGGTCTGGGAGCAGCAGGTCCCGCAGATCTTCCGCTGGCTGGGCACACAGCTCAGGGCGTGAGCCCACGGGGCGCCACCCCCGCGCACCCGCCCCCTGGCTACGCGGGCCGCACCCGCCTCCCGGCCCCGGCCAAGCGGGCCGCGCCCCCCCGGCTACGCGGGCCGGGTCGCCGCCGCGAACGGCATCTGGTCGATCGGCGCGATCCGTACCGGCGCCCCCGGATGCGGCGCGTGGATCATCCGGCCGTCGCCGACATAGATCCCCACATGGCTGATGCCCGAGTAGAAGAACACCAGGTCACCGGGGGCGAGTTGGGAGCGGGCGACCCGCGGCCCGGAGCTGATCTGGGTATAGGTCGTACGCGGCAGGGCGACCCCGCCGGCCTTCCAGGCGGCCTGGGTCAGCCCCGAGCAGTCGTAGCCGGCGGGCCCGGTCGCGCCCCAGACGTACGGCTTGCCGAGCGCGCTGTAGGCGAAGGAGACGGCGCGGGCGGCGCGGGGGTTGGGCGCCTGCGCCGCGGCGGCCCCCGCCGTGCCGGGAAGCCGGCTGAGCACGCCGCCGTGGCCGCCCCCGTCGCCGCCCCCGTGCTCCGTGCGGCCCTGGCGCGCGCCCCGTGCGCCGTCCCGGGCCGTCATCCGCTGCCGCTGCTCCGCGGTCAGCCGGGACAGCAACTGCTCGGCGGCGTCCAGCTTGTGCACGACGGTGACCCGGTGCTTCTTCAGCTGCGCCTCGGTGTCCGCCAGCCGCTCCACGGTGTCCTCGGCCCGCTGCCGGACCTGCCGGACGCTGCCGAGCCGGCGCGCGTAACCGGCCACGGCGGTCGCCTGATGGCTGCCCGTACGCTCCAGCACCGCGGCGCCGTCCAGATAGCGCTGCGGGTCCGCGGACAGCAGCAGCCGTACGGTCGGGTCGACGCCGCCGGAACGGTACTGGCCGGCGGCCAGGGCGCCCAGTTCGGCGCGGGCGGCGTTCAGCTTCCCGGTCCTGCGGGCGGCCTCGTCCTGGAGCCTGCTCAGCTCCTCGCGTGCGGTGTCGGCGGATTCCTTCGCACCGTTGTAGCTCTGCGTGGCCACCTCTGCCTCCTGGTACAGCGCGTCGACCCGGTCCTTGACCTGGGCGGGGGTGAGCCGGTGTGCGGCCTGGCCGGCGGCGTCGAAATCGGGGGTGAGGGGGGCGCCCGCCGCCTGCGCGAGGCCGAACGCGGGGGCGGCACCGGCCAGTGCCAGGGTGGCGGCGGCCGTACGGGCGGTGCGCGCGCTGCGCGAGCCGCCACCGGTGAGCGAGGCGAGCGGATGCTGCCGGGGCTTGCGGTGCGAGGCCACGGTGGCCGTCACTTCCTTCCCTTCGAGCCGCGGGTCCGGCGGCGGTCCGTCACGGGGGCAACGGCCGCCGCCGCACCTCTCGGCGGGGCGGCCGACGGAACGCCGGTGGGAGACCGGCGAGGCGGGGAGTCGGCCGCCTGAGGGAGGACGCTAAGCCTGGGTGTCGCGGCAGTGAGTCCCCTTGCCCGGCATTGTTCGCTTTCGACCGCGGCGGGTACGCGCGTGACCGCGGCGCCATGGCCGTACGGCCGGGACCGGCCTGGCCTGACCGAAGCGGCGATAGTGGGCGCCCTGCCCGAAGGGCCGTGCTATACGGCGGCTACGATCCAGCACTATGGACGTAGTAACCAATATCTTCGTCGGCCTGCACATCATCGGCATCGCCTCCCTGCTGGGCGGCTTTCTGACCCAGATGAAGGCGATGAGCGCGGGCACCGCCCGCTTCGTGCCGGCCATGCTGCACGGCGCACTGACGATGCTGGTCACCGGCATCGTGCTGGTCGGCCTCAACCAGGCCCAGGACCACCCGCTCAACAACATCAAGCTCGGCATCAAGATGGCCGTCCTGGTGGTGATCCTGGCGCTGGTCTACGTCAAGCGGGACGACGAGACGGTCGACAAGGCGCTCTTCGGCGCGGTCGGCGGCCTGACGGTGGCCAACATCTTCATCGCGGTGCTCTGGACCTGACGAGCGCCCCACTACGGCACACCGCGCGGTCCTCGCCTCCATATCCGGAGACGACGGCCGCGCGGTGGCGTGTGGGGGGTGACCGTGGGGGGTGGTCTGGTGGGGGAGCGGGGCGGGCTCAGCCCGGACGGACGCTTCCGTATATCGGCATGTAGTAGATCGACTCCTCCCGGACGTTGGCGCCCGGCTTCGGAGCGTGCACCATCTTCCCGTCGCCCAGGTACAAGCCGACGTGGCTGATGTCGTCATAGAAGAAGACCAGGTCGCCGGGCTGAAGATCCTTGGTGGCCACCCGCTGGCCCACCTTGACCTGGTCCCAGGTCGTCCGCGGCAGATCGACACCCGCCGCCTTCCATGCCGCCTGGGTCAGCCCCGAGCAGTCGTAGGAAGTGGGCCCGGTCGCGCCCCAGACGTACGGCTTGCCTATCTGGGCGCGGGCGAAGGCGAGCGCCTTGGCGCCCTTGCTGGTGGCCGAGTCGCCCGTGGAGCCGCCCGTGGAGCCACCGCCGGTGGAGCCCCCGGTCGAGCCGTCGCCGTCCTGCTGCCGCTGGCGCTCCCGCTCCTGCTGCTTGCGCGCCTCCTCCGCGGCCCGGCGCTTGGCCGCCGCCTCCTTCTGGCGCTCCAGCTCGGCCAGCCGCGCCTTCTCCTGGGCGGTCAGCCGGGACAGCAGCTGCCGGGCCTCGGCCAGCTTGCCCTGGACGGAGCTCATGGACTCCTTGAGGGATGCCTGCGACGCCTGCAACCGCTCCAGGCTGCGGGTCGCCTCGGCGCGCTGCTTGGTGGCCGCCGCCTGCTGCTCCTGGTAGTCGGTGACGGCCTGCTTCTGCCGGCCGGTCAGCCGCTCCATGAGGTGGTTGCGGTCGACGAACTGCTGCGGGTCCTTGGCGAGCATCAGCTGCGCCGTCGGGTTCATGCCGCCGGTCCGGTACTGCGCCGAGGCGAAGGTGCCCAGCAGGCGCCGGGACTCGTTCATCTTCTCGGCGCGCTTGGCGGAGGCGTCGAGCAGGCGGTCCACGGTGTGGCGCTGGGTCTCGGCGCGCTCCTTGGCGGCGTTGTATTTCTGGGTGGCCACCTCGGCCTGGTGGTAGAGGTCGTCGACCTTCTGTTGGACCTCTTCGACGGTGGGCTTGGGCGCCCTGGGGGCCGCGTCGGCGGACTGCGAGAGCAGGGTGACCGAGGCGAGGGCGGCAGTGGTGAGACCGGCCGCTGTACGGCGCCCGGTGGGTGAGGCGAGAACGCTGGTGCGCGGCTTGCGATGCGACGCCAAGACCGGCAACTCCTTCCGTGGACCGCCTACCGGGTTAGCTGTCGGGTTCGGGCGGTGTCGCTGACGGAAGGCTTGCCCTACGGTCCGGACGTCCACTGGCGACGGCCGTACGGATCGATTCACCCCGGTGGTGCTGGTGGGTCCCCGGCTCCGGGTGCCTGAGGGCAGGGCCGGACTCGGCGTCGGCGGCCCGTGCGAACCTGTCGTCCGCGGGGAGGCGGGCTGCCTGAGCGAGGACGTTAGCCAACTCGTGTGGCTCCTGTGAAGGCTGATGTTCGATATGCCCGAAACCTTTTCGTGACCTGAACGCGATGCGGGGGTTGTTGTGGCAGATGTCGGGTTCGGGTAACCGAAGCGCCACCCGGCCGGCGCTTGGCCGCCGGCCCCCTGACCTGCCGCTGCGCCCGGGGCCGCCCGAAGACGGCCCGCAATCCGCCACTCCGCGGCGGACTGTCAGTGCGGCGGCCTAGACTCGGTGGGCGATGAGCAGCCTCTTTGACGACAGCTTCCTGGCGGACCTCGGCCACAAGGGCGAGGAGGAACACCCTCCGCCTCCCGAGGACGAGCACGGCCCGGCCCCGGAGGAGATCCCCGCCGACCTCTTCGGCGGGAGGTTCGACGCGCCCGCACCCAGGGAGTCGTATTACCGCGACGGCGCCGCCCGCCCCGCCATCGACCCGGCGACGCTGCTGGAGGGGCTCAACGACGAGCAGAAGGCCGCCGTGGTGCATACGGGCGGCCCACTGCTGATCGTCGCCGGCGCCGGCTCCGGCAAGACCCGGGTGCTCACCCACCGCATCGCGCATCTGCTCGCCGAGCGGCATGTCCACCCCGGCCAGATCCTCGCGATCACGTTCACCAACAAGGCCGCCGGTGAGATGAAGGAGCGCGTCGAGGAACTGGTCGGCCCGCGCGCGAACGCCATGTGGGTCTCCACCTTCCACAGCGCCTGCGTCCGCATCCTGCGCCGCGAGTCCAAGAAGCTGGGCTTCACCTCGTCCTTCTCGATCTACGACGCCGCCGATTCCAAGCGCCTGATGGCCCTGGTCTGCCGCGATCTGGATCTGGACCCCAAGCGCTACCCGCCCAAGTCCTTCAGCGCGAAGATCTCCAACCTCAAGAACGAGCTCATCGACGAGGAGACCTTCGCCGGGACGGCGGCCGACGGCTTCGAGAAGACCCTCGCCGAGGCGTATGCGATGTACCAGGCACGGCTGCGCGAGGCCAACGCCCTGGACTTCGACGACATCATCATGACCACGGTCAATCTGCTCCAGGCGTTCCCGGACGTCGCCGAGCACTACCGCCGCCGCTTCCGCCATGTCCTCGTCGACGAGTACCAGGACACCAACCACGCCCAGTACACCCTCGTACGCGAACTGGTCGGCCCCGCCGAAACCGCCGCCGAGCTCTGCGTCGTCGGTGACGCCGACCAGTCGATCTACGCCTTCCGCGGCGCCACGATCCGCAACATCCTCCAGTTCGAGGAGGACTACCCGGACGCGACCACGATCCTGCTGGAGCAGAACTACCGCTCCTCGCAGACGATCCTGTCCGCCGCCAACGCCGTCATCGAGCGCAACGAGAACCGCCGCCCCAAGAACCTCTGGACGGACGCCGGCGCCGGCCCCAAGATCTCCGGCTATGTCGCCGACACCGAGCACGACGAGGCCCAGTTCGTCGCCGACGAGATCGACCGGCTGACGGACGCCAAGGACGCCAGGGCCGGCGATGTCGCCGTCTTCTACCGCACCAACGCCCAGTCCCGTGTCTTCGAAGAGATCTTCATCCGGGTCGGGCTGCCCTACAAGGTCGTCGGCGGCGTGCGCTTCTACGAGCGCAAGGAGGTCCGCGATGTGCTCGCCTACCTGCGGGTGCTCAGCAACCCCGAGGACACCGTCCCGCTCCGCCGCATCCTGAACGTCCCCAAGCGCGGCATCGGCGACCGCGCCGAAGCGATGATCGACGCCCTGTCGGCGCGCGAGAAGATCACCTTCCCGCAGGCGCTGCGCCGGGTCGACGAGGCATACGGCATGGCGGCCCGCTCCGCCAACGCCGTCAAGCGTTTCAACGTCCTCATGGAGGAGCTGCGGACCATCGTCGAGTCCGGCGCCGGCCCCGCCACCATCCTGGAAGCGGTCCTGGAGCGTACGGGCTACCTCGCCGAGCTCCAGGCATCCACGGACCCCCAGGACGAGACCCGGATCGAGAACCTCCAGGAACTGGCCGCCGTGGCCCTGGAGTTCGAGCAGGACCGCGGCGAAGACAATCCGGGCACCCTCTCCGACTTCCTGGAGCAGGTCGCCCTGGTCGCCGACTCCGACCAGATCCCGGACGAGGACGAGGAAGGCAGCGGCGTGATCACCCTCATGACGCTGCACACCGCCAAGGGCCTGGAATTCCCGGTGGTCTTCCTGACCGGCATGGAGGACGGCGTCTTCCCGCACATGCGCTCGCTGGGCCAGACCAAGGAGCTGGAGGAGGAGCGCCGGCTGGCCTATGTCGGCATCACCCGCGCCCGCGAGCGGCTCTACGTCACCCGCTCGACGATGCGCAGCGCCTGGGGCCAGCCCTCGTACAACCCGCCCTCCCGGTTCCTGGAGGAGATCCCGGACGACTACGTGGAGTGGAAGCGGACGGGCCCGGCGACGCCGTCCGCCTCCATGGGCGGACTGTCGGCGGGCGGCGGAGGCGGCTTCGCCTCCTCCCTCTCGTCGTCGCGCGCCAAGGGCCCCAGCGGCTTCGCGACCCGCCGCACCTCCGACCGCCCGGCGGTCTCGCTGGCCATCGGCGACCGCGTCACACACGACAGCTTCGGCCTCGGCACGGTCGTCGGCGTCAAGGGCAGCGGTGACAACGCCGAGGCGACGATCGACTTCGGCGGCGAGAAGCCCAAGCGGCTGCTGCTGCGGTACGCGCCGGTGGAGAAGCTGTAACGGAAACTGAGAGCCGGAAGCCCCCGGGGGCATACCTCGGGGGCTTCGACGGAGCCGTCGGCGATCAGGCCAGGCCAGGCCAGGACAGGCCAGTCAGGTCGGTTCGGGTCTCAGGGGCTCAGTTCGGGTCGAGGCCGTGGTCGCGCAGCCACGGCAGCGGGTCGACCGCCGCGCCGCCGCCGGGACGCACCTCGAAGTGCAGATGCGGTCCGGTGGAATTGCCGGAGTTGCCCGAATAGGCAATCTGGTCACCGGCCTTGACCGACCCGGAGCGGATCTTGGTGCTGCTGAGATGGCAGTACCAGGTCTCGGTGCCGTCGGGCGCCGTCACGATCGCCATGTTGCCGTAGGCGGAGTTCCACTGGGTGCGTACGGTGCCGTCGGTGGCGGACATGACCGGAGTGCCGTAGCTGACCGGGAAGTCGATGCCGGTGTGCAGCGACATCCAGTTCACCCCGGCCTGGCCGAACTGGGCGCTCAGCCCGTGCTGCTTGACCGGCAGCAGGAACTTGGGCCGCATCGCCTCCTTGCGGGCCGCCTCCTCCGCCTTGCGCTTGCGCTCCTGCGCCTGGCGCTCCTTGAGGTCGATCCGCTCCTGGGTGCGGCTGGCCCGGTCGCGGAAGTCGTCGGCGCTGGCGCTGAGTCCGGCGAGCTGGGTGTCGAGCTTGTTGTTGGCCGCGGACGGCTTGACGGCCGCGGCGTCGGGCGCGGCCTGGGCGGTCGCTTCGCCCTGGTCGTCCCCGCCGAAGCCGGTGACGGACGCGGCGGCCACCGCGCACACGCCCATGGCGGCGACCGAGGGCACCGCGACGGTCAGCAGCGCCGACCGCTTCGCCGTACGCCGCCGGCCCCGGCCGCGGACGGCCTTCCCGGCGTCCGGCCCGGCGACCCGCCGTCCGGAGGGGGCGGGGGCCGCGGGGGTGATCGGCATGGCCTGCGTCATGGCGTCCGCCACGGCCGCGGCCTCGCTGTAGTCCTCGGCGTCGGCGGGGGAGTGGTCGTCGCTCTCGGCCCGGCCGGTGTCGTACGGGTCGTCCGCGGCCCGGTCGCTGTCGGGGCCGCTGTTGCTGAAGTGCCCGGCCTCGTTCCAAGTGGCGCTGTCCCACTGGAGGGTGTCGGTCGGGGGCGGCCCGGCCTGCGCCGGGATGTTGGCGATCAGGTCCTGGTCCGTGGTCGACCAGATCGCCGTGGCCTCGTAGCTCGCGGTCTCCTGGAGTGCGGTGGCCTGCCGGTCGAAGGCGTCGAAGGAGTCGGCGGCCTCGTACGCGCCGGTGGCGTAACTGCCGGTGTCGTACGCGCCGGTGGGATAGCTCCCGGTGTCGTAGCCGCCGTGACCGTACGCGGTGGCGTCGTAACCGGCCGTCTCGTACCCGGACGAGGCGTACGCGGTTGCGTCGTGCGCGGTCGTGTCGTGCGCCGGGACGTCGTAGGCGGTGTGTGCGTACGGGTCGTAGCCCGCGTCGGCCGGGTGCGGGTCGGCGAGGGCGTGGGCGCCGGTGTCCCATCCGCCGGTCTCCCATGCGCCGGTGTCCCACTGGGGCGAGGCGTAGCTGCCGGTGTCGTACGCGCCGGTGGCGTAGCCGTCGCCCGCCGGGTATGCCCCGGTGTCATAGGTATCGGTGCCGTAGGTGCCGGTGCCGTAGACGCTCATGCCGTAGGCGCCCGCCGCGTGCGTGCCGGTGTCGTACATCCCGGTGTCATAGGTGCCGGTGTCGTACATACCGGTCTCGTACGAGCCGGGGAGTGAGCCGAAGAGGGGGTCGCCGTCGCCGTATTCGGCGACACCGGCCGGGGCCTGCGGTGCATAGGAGTCGTAGGCCGGGTAATGCGCATACGAGGCGTCGGCAGGAGTGCCGGTCGGAGGCTGGGCCCCCGAGGGGTGACGGTCGTTCACCAACTTCTCTTTCGCCTCGGCAGCAGGAGAATTAGCGGCGACTGTACCCGGCGGTACGCGACGGCGACAATCTTCAACTGGTTTTGGGCTAGGCCAGATCGGGCATTTGGCCGCCTTTCGGCAGTCCCCATGCGAGCTCTTGGCGCCTCGTTCGAAGTTTGTTCGACTCCACGTCAAGATCATGTCGCCGATACGGCGCCCTGACGGCGCCCTGACGGCCTCCCGCGGACGCCTGGCAGGTCGTCGCGCCGGGTGGATGCCTGGCAGATCATCGTGCCCGGCCGGGTCAGGCCACCGAAATGCTGTCCGCGGCTCCTTCCGCCGTTTCCGCCGCGGCCAGTGCTTCCCGTATTCCGGCGGCGACGGCGCCATTGACCGGCAGGGCGAGATGTCCGACACCGGCGACATGCACGTTGTACGCGAGCAAATCAGGGTGACTGATTCTCGCCGTTGTGGCCGGAACCATCACCTGGTCCTCGGCACTCCAGAAAGCGACGAATTGCGTGCGGCAATTCGGTGCGGGCCGCGCCAACTCGGCTATCACCTCGGAATCGGGGCGCATCTGGCGGACGAGGGGGTGCGCCGACAGCAGGGGCGCGATACGGGTGCCGGAGTGCGGGGTGCCGAGCGTGACCACCGTGCGGACACGGGTGTCGCCGCCCAGCCGCTGGACGTAATAGCGGGCGATGAGCCCGCCGAGGCTGTGGCCCACGAGGTCCACCCGGCGATGGCCGGTCCGGGCGCAGACCTCCTCCACATGGCGGCCGAGCAGCTCGGCGGCCTTACGGAGATCGCAGGTCAGCGGGGAGTAGTTGAGCGCCTCGACATGGCGCCAGCCGTGCCGGTGCAGTGAGCGGCGCAGCAGCAGGAAGACGGAGCGGTTGTCGATGAAGCCATGGAGCAGGAGGACCGGCGGATGGGCCCGGCCCTCGGTCGGCAGCAGTGTGGGCGCGCCGGGGGTCGGCTGCGGTGCCTCGGGCGCCTCCGGCGTCAGGAACCCTTCCGGGGGCCCGGCCGCGGGGTGGGGTGCGGGCCGTGGCAGCGGGCGTTCCTGGGAGATGCCGGTCGGATAGAGGAGGAGATGGCCGGCGAGGATCGCCAGGTCCACGACCGTGCTGCGCAGTGGAAGCGCGGCGGCGCGAGCGGGGAGCAGGCGCACGCACCGGAGGGGTGCGGAAGCGAGGCGCGAGAGCAAAAGGGGTGCGGAGAGAAAGGGCAGGGCCTGCATGGCCGACCTCCCGAACGGCACGCGGAAGGCGGCGTCGACCCCCGTATGCCCTCGTGGGAAGCCCTGGGTGGCGATGCGGGCAGGCGGCTGATCTTGATGCGTGCCCGGCGGCTCGGTGGCCCGGCGGTGGCTCCCCGTGCGCCCGGCCCGCGCCCTGCGCCGCCCGGCTCCGGCGGCACGACACGCGGGACGCGGCGCGTAGCGAACGTGTCCCATGTGTGATTTCCCCCTCCCCGGATGTCACGAAACGGCTGGGTACGGGATGCTGGCGATAACGTTCGTTCACGCTCGTGGCCGCCGGATCGCGGTCGCGCGATCGATTGTCGGCTCGGCGGCACCACAGTGCCGTGCATGGCTTGGAGGCAGTGATGAGTGTGGCTCGGCATGACGGAGCGCAAGCGGAGAGCCAGGGCGCGGCGGGCAGGTCGGGGCCGATCCGTGTAGTGGTGGCCAAGCCGGGCCTGGACGGGCACGACCGGGGCGCCAAGGTCATCGCGCGGGCGCTGCGCGACGCCGGTATGGAGGTGATCTACACCGGGCTGCACCAGACCCCCGAGCAGATCGTCGACACCGCGATCCAGGAGGACGCCGACGCGATCGGGCTGTCCATCCTCTCCGGGGCGCACAACACCCTCTTCGCGAAGGTCATCGCCCTCCTGGAGGAGCGGGACGCGGCGGATATCAAGGTCTTCGGCGGCGGCATCATCCCCGAGGCGGACATCGCCCCGCTCAAGGCCCAGGGCGTCGCGGAGATCTTCACGCCGGGCGCCACGACCGCCTCGATCGTGGAGTGGGTCCACACGAACGTCCGCTCGCTGGCGGTCTGAGACACCGCGGAGCCGGCGCGGCGGCCCGGCCCGGCGGCCGGGCCGCGGCGGGGGGCCCGGGGCGGCGGGCTCTGATACGCGCGGCGACGGAGTGCGCGGCAGTGGCGCCGGTGGCCTTGATGTGCGTGGTCCTGGCGCCCGTGGCCTTGGTGTGCGCCGTCTTGCTGTGCGTGGTCATGGCACGCGGGCGCCCGGTGTGGCCCCGTCGGGGGTGAGGGGTGCGGTATCGGCACCGCGGGCCGCGCCGGGACCGGTCCCGGTGTCGTCGCCGGTGGGTGGCGGGGTGAGTTCCGTACGCATCGTGGCGCGCAGGCGCAGGGTGCCGACCAGGCGCTGGAAAGCCTCGGACCAGTAGCCGCCGGAGCCGGGCGAGGCGCCCTCCGGCTCGTCCGTGACGGCCGTGAGCATGTCGAGCCGGTCCGCGGCGGCCGGGTCCAGACAGCGCTCGGCCAGGCCCATCACCCCGCTGAAGCTCCAGGGATAACTGCCCGCGTCCCGGGCGATGTCAAGGGCGTCGACCACCGCTCCGCCCAGCGGCTCGGCCCACGGGACCGCACACACCCCGAGCATCCGGAATGCCTCCGACAGGCCGTGCGCCGCGATGAACTCCGCCACCCACCGGGCCCGTTCGTCCTCGGGGAGGACGGTCAGCAGCTTCGTCAGATCCCGTGACGAGCCGGCCGGGGCGACCTCGGCGGCCTGGGCCGGCGCGGCCGGCGCGCCCAGCAGCGCCCGGGCCCAGTCGGCGTTCCACTGGCGCACGGCGGCGCGGCACCAGGCATCGTGCAGCTCCGTCCGCCAGTCGTCGCCCACCGGCAGCGCGACGATCGCGGCCGCGTCCCGGCCCCCGAAGCGTGCGTGCCAGCCGTCCAGTGGTGTGGCCTCCACCAACTGGCTCAGCCACCAGGACCGTTCGCCCCGTCCGGAGGGCGGCTTGGGGGCCACGCCGTCCCGTTGCATCCCCGGATCGCACTCATGGGGCGCCTCCACCGCGATCAGCGGTGCGCCGGCCGTACGGTCCAGGCCGATGCAGGTGTGCGCCCGCCGCGCCATACGGGCCGCGAGGGCGGAGCCGGGCAGGGTGGAGAGCAGTTCGGCGGCGGTGGCGCGGACGTTGCGGCTGCGGTCGGACAGGGCCTGTTCGAGGAAGGGCTCATCGGCCGCCGAGAGGTCCTCGCGCAGCGAGTCGAGGAACATCAGGCGGTCCTCGGCCCGTTCCGTGGACCAGGTCGTGGTCAGCAGTGCCAGGCCCGCGGACGGGTCCTGGCGGCGCAAGGCGGTCAGCAGGGCGACCCGCTCCGCGAACAGGCCCTCCTCCCAGGTGCGCCGTACGGCCGCGGGGTCACCGTCACCGGGGAGCCCGGCCCGGCTGCCGGTCTCCCGGAGCGCGAACTTCCATTCGTCGTTGAGCCGGGCCAGCCACCGGGCCCGCGGCCCCGCCAGGGCGAGCGCGGCGGGCCGCAGATCCGTACGGGCGCGGGCGGCGTCGAGCAGCGCGGGCAGCAGGACTTCCGGGGCGCGGTACCCGGACGCGACGGCGGCGGTCAGCCACTGGGGCAGCAGCTCGGTGAGGTCGGGGGCGGTGCCACGGCGGCTGCCGCCTGGGCCGGCGCCGCGGTCGGCGAGCAGCAGGGAGAGCCGGCGGCGGGCCGCGGGCGGGAGCAGGGGCCTCGGGTCGGCCGGGGCCGGGGCGGGCCGCTCACCGGCCACCGCGGGGCGCAGCGCGGCGCGCCGGCGCACGGTGCTCACCGCGGCCGCGTCCAGCAGTGCGGCCGCGGCGCCCTGCCCCGGCCGCGCCGCCACCGGCGGTGTCCGCCGCTCGGTCCCCAGCAGCGCGGCGCTCACGAGAGCGGACCAGGGAGCGGGGGCGGCCGCGGTGGGTGACGTGGAGGGGGTAGTGGGTGAGGTGGGTGACGTGGTGGGGGTGGTGCGGGTCATGCCCTTCCTCCTGGCATCGGTGGTGGACGGCGTCCGGGCGGGCCGGGGTGTCGTGGCCGGGGCGCGGGTCACAGGGGCACCGGGGTGGGGTCCCAGGCGGTCAGCGGCAGAAAACCGCGGTGGCCGCACTCACCGAAGACCGTGATCGGTGCCCCGCCCGACAGGGCGACCAGCTGCCACGGGCTCGTCCGGCCGACGCAGCGCGGGTCCAGTGGGAGCGCCGACTCGCCGTCCGCGTCGGCCAGTTGCCAGCCCGTCCCGTCGTGGCTCGGTATCGGGGTGACCTCGCTGAGCACCACCGGCCAGGAATCCAGCCACGGGTCGTCGCGCAGCGCATCGCCGTACGCGGCCAGGGCGGCGTCGATGCCACCGCCGGGGGGTACCGACCCGTGGGTCACCGGGGCGTGCCGCGCACCGAAGGTGGCACGCAGCGGGCGGGCGCCCGGGTAGTAGGCGAGGTCCGCGTCGAGCACCAGGCCGGGCGGCAGCGCCAGGTCCAGGGGGCGGCCGGTGGAGCCGCCGAAGGAGAGATGCAGCGCCATCCGGCCGGTCCGTTCGCCCCGCAGGAAGATTCTGCGGGTGAGCAACTTGCCGTCGTCGCTGTCCTGTTGGGCGAGCACCAGCCAGCGGTCCCGGATCGTCGCCGCATCGACGCCGGTCAGCAGGTCCGCCGCTTCCGTGGTCAGCCCGACGCGCGCGCGGACCGTCGCCGCGAGCGGGCCCGGCAGCCGCTCGATACCGAGGAACCCCTGGTCGAGGAGGTGCAGCAGTGCGCACTCCTCCAGCAGCCGGGCCGGCCAGTCCGGCCCGGAAGCCACCACCGACGACAACTCCCGTACCCGCGCGGCGAGTCCGGGGGCCTGGGCGTCGACCATGCGGGCCGCGGTCTCGTCCCAGGAGCCGGCCCCGCTCCCGTCCGATGCCAGCCCGGACTGGAGCAGATCCTCCAGCCGCTGTTCCAGCTCCGTGGCGCCGGCGCCGATCCGCTGCATCCGGCGCTCCGCCCGCCGCCGGGCGGCCTCCGGGTCCGCGGGTGCCCGCGACGGGGCGCCCGTGCCCGAGGGCGCGCCCGCGGCCCGCGCGGCCCGCTCCCGCCGTCCGGCCAGCCATTCGTCCGCCCAGGGGGACGGTTCCCCGGCCGGCACCTCTCCGCCGTCGCCCGCCCAGAGCAGCAGCAGTCCCAGGGCGTGCTTGCAGGGAAACTTACGGCTCGGACAACTGCACGTGAAAGCGGGACCGTTGAGGTCCACGACCGTCTGATACGGCTGCTTGCCGCTGCCCTTGCACCGCCCCCACACCGCGCCCCCGTCCGCGCCCGTTTCCGACCACGGTCCGGGCGCCGCGAGCTTGCCGCCCGCTCTGCGTGATGCCTCGTCAGGTGCCAGTGCGCGCACCTGATCCGTCGTCCAGCGTTCCCCCTGCGGATTCATGTCTTCGACGCTACGACGCACCACTGACAATCGCCGTGGGCCGCGACGAACTCGCAGGCCGGAGCTGCATTTCGGGTGATTGTCAGTGGCGTGGTGCAGGGTGGATTCCGCAAGCGGCCGCCGCGATTTCGAGGTGCCGGCCGCACACCGTGCGACGAGGGGGAACCATGTCCGCGAACAGCTTCCGGACGACCGACGACACGAGCCGGCGGACCGCGGGGGCGGCGCCGGAAGCCGCGGGCGGCGAGGCGCTGCGGCCGCATGCCGAGGACAGTTTCGCGGGCGAGCTGCGGGCCCTCGCGGCGGCCGACGACCGGCCGCGGCCGGCGCGCTGGCGGCTCTCGCCGTGGGCGGTCGCGACCTACCTCCTCGGCGGCACCCTCGCCGACGGCACGGTCATCACCCCCAAATACGTCGGCCCGCGCCGGATCGTCGAGGTCGCGGTGACCACCCTCGCGACGGACCGCGCACTGCTCCTGCTGGGCGTGCCCGGCACCGCGAAGACCTGGGTGTCCGAGCATCTGGCGGCGGCCGTCAGCGGCGATTCCACCCTCCTGGTGCAGGGCACCGCCGGCACCCCTGAAGAGGCGATCCGCTACGGCTGGAACTACGCCCGGCTGCTCGCGCACGGCCCCAGCCGCGAGGCACTGGTGCCCAGCCCGGTGATGCGCGCGATGGCGCAGGGCATGACCGCGCGGGTCGAGGAGCTGACCCGTATCCCCGCCGACGTACAGGACACGCTCATCACGGTCCTGTCGGAAAAGACCCTGCCCATCCCGGAGTTGGGGCAGGAGGTGCAGGCGGTCCGCGGTTTCAACCTGATCGCCACCGCCAACGACCGCGACCGCGGCGTCAACGAACTCTCCAGCGCGCTGCGCCGCCGCTTCAACACCGTCGTACTCCCGCTGCCCGCCACCCCGGACGAGGAGGTGGACATCGTCTCCCGCCGGGTCGGGCAGATCGGGCGCTCGCTGGACCTCCAGGCCGGACCCGAGGGCCTGGACGAGATCCGCCGGGTCGTCACGGTCTTCCGGGAACTGCGGTCCGGCCTCACCACCGACGGCCGGACCAAGCTCAAGTCGCCGTCCGGCACCCTCTCCACGGCCGAGGCGATCTCGGTGGTGACGAACGGCCTGGCGCTGGCCACCCACTTCGGCGACGGTGTGCTGCGCTCCGGCGACGTGGCCGCGGGCATCCTGGGCGCCGTGGTGCGCGACCCCGCGGCCGACCGGGTCGTATGGCAGGAGTATCTGGAGACCGTGGTGCGCGAGCGCGACGGCTGGAAGGACTTCTACCGCGCCTGCCGTGAGGTGAGCGCATGAGCGAGCGAACGGCCGACAGGGGCGGGCCGGTGCTGCTCGGGGTGCGCCACCACGGCCCCGGATCGGCGCGGGCGGTGCGGGCCGCCCTGGAGCAGTGCAGGCCGGCCGCGGTCCTGATCGAAGGGCCGCCGGAGGCGGACGAACTGGTGCCGCTGGCCGCCCGGGAGGGGATGCGGCCGCCCGTCGCGCTGCTCGCCCATGCGCAGGACGACCCCGGCCGCGCCGCGTTCTGGCCGCTGGCCGAGTTCTCCCCGGAGTGGGTGGCGCTGCGCTGGGCGCTGGCACACGGCGTCCCCGTCCGCTTCATCGATCTGCCCGCGGCGCACTCCCTGGCGCGGGGGGACGACGAGGCGACGGCGGAGGGTCCGGCGACTGCGTCCGGTCCGGCGACGGCGGATGGTCCGGAGACGGCGGACGGTCCGGAGGCGGCGGACGAGGCGGCTGGCGGGCAGGAGGCCCGCTCCGGTGCCGAGGTGCGGATCGATCCGATCGGGGTGCTGGCCGAGGCGGCCGGGTACGACGACCCCGAGCGCTGGTGGGAGGACGTGATCGAGCACCGCGGGGGCGGGGGAGCCGGCGCGGACGCGCTGGCGCCGTTCGCGGCGCTGGCCGAGGCGATGGGCGCGCTGCGGGAGACCTACGGCGACGGGGGCCATGACGGTGACCCGGTGCGGGAGGCCCATATGCGGCTCCGGCTGCGGGCCGCGCGACGGGAGTTCGGCGACGGCCTCGCCGTGGTGTGCGGTGCCTGGCACGTCCCCGCCCTGGCGCGGCGCACCACGATCACCGCCGACCGGCAGCTGCTCAAGGGCCTGCCGAAGGTGAAGACGGCGGTGACCTGGGTGCCCTGGACACACCGCCGGCTCTCCCGCCGCAGCGGCTACGGCGCCGGTATCGCCTCCCCCGGCTGGTACGGCCATCTCTTCAGCGCCCCCGACCGCCCGGTGGAACGCTGGCTGACCAAGGTCGCCGGGCTGCTCCGCGAGGAGGACTACGCCGTCTCGTCGGCGCATGTCATCGAAGCGGTCCGGCTCGCCGAGGGGCTGGCCACGGTCCGCGGCCGTCCGCTCGCCGGGCTGACGGAGCTGGACGACGCGGTGCGCGCCGTCATGGGTGACGGCACCGACGCCCCGTCCTCGCTGATCCACGACCGGCTGGTGGTCGGGGAGGTGCTGGGCGAGGTCCCGGAGGACGCCCCCGCGGTGCCGCTGCAACAGGACATCGACCGCAGCCGGCGGACGCTGCGGCTCAAACCCGAGGCTCTGGAACGGGAACTGGAGCTGGACCTGCGCAAGGAGACCGACGCCGGGCGCAGCCGGCTGCTGCACCGGCTGCGGCTGCTCGGCATCCCCTGGGGCGAGCCGACGCGCTCCCGCGGCAGCACGGGCACCTTCCGGGAGACCTGGCGGCTGCGCTGGGAGCCGGAGCTCGCCGTACGGGTCGCGGAGGCCGGCATCTGGGGCACGACCGTGCTCTCGGCCGCCACCGCCAAGGCCGCGGCCCAGGCGGCCGGGGCAGCCGGCCTCGCCGAGGTCACGGCGCTCGCCGAGCGCTGTCTGCTCGCCGAACTCCCCGACGCCCTCCCGGTGGTGATGCAGGCGCTGTCGGACCGCGCGGCGCTGGACGCGGACGTGGGCCATCTCGCCCAGGCGCTGCCCGCCCTCGTACGGTCCGTGCGCTACGGCGATGTGCGCGGCACGGACGCCGCCGCGCTCCGCGAGGTGGCCACCGGCCTGGCCGAGCGGGTCTTCGTCGGACTGCCACCGGCCTGCCTCGGGCTGGACGCCGACGGCGCCGCCGAAATGCGCGGCCATCTCGACGCCACCCACCAGGCCGTCGGCCTGCTCGGCCAGCCGGAGAGCGCGCGGCGGACGGGAGGCAGGCAGCTGCGGGCCCGCTGGGCCGGGGTGCTGCGGGCGGTCAGCGAACGGGACGCCGTGCCGGGTCTGCTCCGTGGCCGGGCGACCCGGCTCCTGCTGGACGACGGTGAGTTGGGCGACGGGGGAGCGGAGCGGCTGATGGGGCTCGCCCTGTCGCCGGGCACCCCGCCCATCGAGGCCGCCGGCTGGATCGAGGGCTTCGTCGGCGGCGGGGACGGCGGCATGCTGCTGGTCCATGACGCCCGCCTGCTGGCGCTGGTCGACGGCTGGCTGACCGGTGTGCCGGACGCCGCGTTCACCGACGTACTCCCGCTGCTGCGCCGCACCTTCGCGGAGTACGAGCCCGGAGTGCGGCGCACCCTCGGCGAACTGGTCCGCCGCGGCCCCGCGACGGCACCCCGCCACCCGGCCGGTGAGGCCCCGGACGCGGCCGTGCCCGGCTTCGGCCCCGGCCTGGACCGCGACCGCGCCGCGGCCGTCCTCCCCACGCTCCGCACCCTGCTGGGCATCGGACAGCACGGCTTCGACGACGAGCAACCGGACCCATCCCGCCCGGCCGGCGGCTCCCGCCCGGCCGACGACCTCACGGGGGCACGGACATGACCACCACGACACCGGACCCGAGGGCCACCACCACAGCCACGACCTCGGCCACCACGCCACCGGCCCCGACGGCCACGACCACGGCCACCGCCCCGGCCACGGCCACCACCGCGACCACGACGACGCCCACGCCCACCCCCGACGACCCGGCCGCCGCTCCGCCCGCCACCCCGGCCGCCGCCCCCACCCCCGAGGCCGAACGGCTGCGCCGCTGGCGGCTGGTGCTCGGCGGTGGCGGCGCGGACGGGACGGGGTGTGCGCTCAGCGGCCGGGACGCCGCGATGGACGGGGCGCTGGCCTCGCTCTACGGCCGGGAGAAGGGCCGCGGCGCCAAGACGGCCAATGGCGGCAGGCGTTCGGCGGGGCTCGGGGCCTCGGCGCCCGGGGTGGCCCGCTGGCTCGGCGACATCCGGACGTACTTCCCGTCGTCCGTGGTGCAGGTGATGCAGCGGGACGCCATCGACCGGCTGGGGCTGTCCACGCTCCTGCTGGAGCCGGAGATGCTGGAGGCCGTCGAGGCCGATGTGCATCTCGTGGGCACCCTGCTGTCGCTCAACAAGGTCATGCCGGAGACGACCAGGGAGACCGCCCGCGCCGTCGTCCGCAAGGTCGTCGAACAGCTGGAGAAGAAGCTGGCGCAGCGCACCCGCGCCACCCTCACCGGCGCCCTGGACCGCTCCGCCCGTATCAGCCGGCCGCGCCACCGCGACATCGACTGGGACCGCACGATCCGGGCGAACCTCAAGAACTACCTCCCCGAGTACCGCACGGTCGTCCCGGAGCGGCTGATCGGCTACGGCCGCGCCGCGCGGTCGGTGAAGAAGGACGTGGTGCTCTGCATCGACCAGTCCGGTTCGATGGCCGCCTCGGTCGTCTACGCCTCGGTGTTCGGCGCGGTGCTGGCCTCCATGCGGACCCTCGACACCCGGCTGGTCGTCTTCGACACCTCGGTGGTCGATCTGACGGACCAACTCGACGACCCGGTCGAGGTCCTCTTCGGCACCCAGCTCGGCGGCGGCACGGACATCAACCGCGCGCTCGCCTACTGCCAGTCCCGCATCACCCGCCCCGCCGACACCGTCGTCGTCCTCATCAGCGACCTCTACGAGGGCGGCATCCGGGACGAGATGCTCAAGCGGGTGGCCGCGATGAAGGCGTCCGGAGTGCAGTTCGTGACGCTGCTCGCCCTGTCCGACGAGGGCACGCCCGCCTACGACCGGGAGCACGCCGCGGCCCTCGCGGCCCTGGGCGCACCGGCGTTCGCCTGCACCCCGGACCTCTTCCCGGACGTGATGGCGGCCGCGATCGAGAAACGGCCGCTGCCCATACCGGACATGGCGGAGCAACGGTGACAGGTGGCGCGGGGGGACTTGCGTGGCACCTGGTTGCTCATGCAAGTATCAGCTCATCGCTCGATCGCCCGCGACGCGCGTGACGCCGAGGGCAGGTTCCTCGGCTGTCCCCGTCCGTATGGGAAGGTCCCCCCTTGTCTGCTGTGCTCGCCCTGCCTGCCACTGTGCGCCTGCCGCGCACGGTGGCCGTGCGGCGTGCGCTGCTGGCCGGGCTCTTCCTGGTGGGCTTCGTCGCCCTCGGCTTCGCCTTCGGTCCCGGCGCCCATGCCGACGACCGCACGGGGAGCGCGGAGCTGTCCGGGGCAACGGCCCCGGCGCGGCCCGCCGCCGAGGCGTCCACCCCGGACCGGGCCGCCACCCGGGACGGGGCGAGCCGGCTGTCCGGTTCCCGCGCCGCGGTCACCGAGCGGGGCGAGGAGTCCGGCGCGCGGTTCGCCGAGCGCACCCACGCCGCGTCCGACGCGGTGACGCAGGCCGTCCGGCCCGCCGTCGAGCAGACCGCACCGGTCACCGAGCCGGTGGGCCGCGTCGTACGGGAGATCGGGGACTCGGCCGGTGCCGCGCTGCCCGTGCACCTCCCGTCCGGTGAGCACGCCGGACACCCCGGAGACGGCGGCCCGCACGGGCACGGCCGTACGCCGGGCGAGGCGCCGTCGGCCGGTTCGCGGACCGCTGCCACGGTCGACCGCGCTGCCGCCGCCGAGGCGGTTCAGCTCCTCGACGACCTGCGCAAGCCGGTCTCCGAGGGCTCCTCGGCCACCGTTCACGAGCAGCGGGACCCGGGCCACGACGGCCTTCCGGGGCAGTACCCGCAGGGCCCGGCGGCGCCCGCCTCGCACACCGCCGGTGACGGCCACGGCCCCCGTGGCGGGGACCAGTACGCCGCCGCCCCGGCGGACCCCACGCGCTTCCGGCTGCTGCCCGGTGGCGTCCGCACGGCCGATGGCGCTCCGACGCGTCGGCGTGCCGAAGAAATCCTCGAATTCCCGGGCTAGGGCAGACCGCTCCGCGTCTGTAACTGGACCTGCCGCGCGGGGGCGGGACAGGTCTGCCCGTCAAACCCCTCCGAATTCGAAGGACTTCACCTCCATGCGCTCCCACATCCGTCGTTCCATCGTCGTTGCCGCTGCCGCCACCGGTCTGTGGGCCCTGGGCACCGCCGGCGCCAACGCCGCCGAGCTGCCCGTCGGTTCGGACCTGCCCACCACCGGCACGGTCACCGACACCGCCAAGCACCTGCCCACCGGCGATCTGGCCGGCACCGCGACCAAGACCGCCGAGACCGCCGAGAAGACGGTCGGCGAGGTGGCGGGCAAGGCCACCGGCGCCCTCGGCGGCGTGTCGGCCGAGAACCTGCCCACCGGCAAGCTGCCGCAGGCCGGCGACGTGACCGGTGCGGCCGGCGGCGTGCAGAAGCAGGTCAGCGGCGCCGGTCTGCCGGACACCGGTGCGGCGCGCAAGGCCGCCGGCCTGAAGCAGGCCAAGAAGGCCGTCAAGACCGTCAAGAAGGCCGCCAAGGGCGCCGACCTCGGCCAGGCCGGCCGCCTCACGGACGGCATGCTGCCCGCCGTTCCGAAGCTGCCCGCCACCCCGGGCGTCCCGTCCCTGCCCGGCACCCCGGCGCTGCCGAAGGCCCCCGCGCTGCCCAAGGCCCCCGGCTCGGCCGACAACCTGCTGGCCGGTCTCGCCGGTGCGGGCATCCGTCCCGAGCAGCTGACGAAGCAGGCCCAGGGTGCGCTGGCCACCGCGCGTCCGGTCGTCGACCAGACCGCCGACGACGTGCTGCCGCCCGTCGCCCGCCGGGTCGTCGTCAAGGTCGTGCCGGTCGCCCAGGGGGCGGTCGGCGGTGCCGGTCAGCTCGCCGGTGACGCGGCCGGCCAGGCCGCCCCGTTCGTGACCGTCGTCGGCGGCCAGGCGCAGCTGTTCGCGCAGGGCGCCGCGGCCGACGCGGTGCCGTTCGCCCAGGGCGTGGCCACCGACGCCGCGCCGTTCGCTCAGGGTGAGGTCGCCAAGGCCGCCCCGTTCGCCCAGGGCAAGGCGACCGACGCGGTGGCGTTCGCCCAGGGTGCGGCCGCTGACGCCGCCCCGTTCGCGCAGGGCCTGGCCACCGTCGTCGTGACCGACGCCCAGGACACCGCCGGCCAGGCCGTCACCGGCGTCCGCGGCCTGACCCCGGCGAAGTCCGTGCCGGCCGTCCCGTCCGTCCCGGCCACCCCGTCCGTGCCCGCGACCCCCGCCGTCCCGTCCGTCCCGGCCACCCCGTCCGTGCCCGCGACCCCCGCCGTCCCGGCCGTCCCGGCCAACGTGACCGACGCCCTCCCGGCCACCCCGGCCGTGCCCGCGGTCCCCGCCAACCTCACCGACGCCGTCGCCGTCCCGGCCCTCCCGGCCGTGCCCGCTGACCTGGCCGACCTGACCAACGCCGCCAACATCCCGGCGCTGCCGGCCCTCCCGGTTCAGGCCGTCTGAGCCGAAGCCGGCACCACCGGCTCCCGGTCGCGGCGGCGACCGATGCCGGAACACCCATGAACAGCCGGGCGGACCTCTGTGGGGGAGGTTCGCCCGGCCTTGGTGTTTTTTGGGCGGCAACGAGCCGCCGTCCGCTACGAGTTGGGCACCCGCAGCCGTTCCCAGCTCACCCGCCCCGGCACCCCGTCCGCGTCCTTGCCGTGGAAGCCGAGCTTGCGCTGCCAGGCCGCGTACGACGCGCGGTCCGCCTCGGTCCACTCCGGCCCGGGGCCTTCTTCGTAGTGGCCGCACCCCTCGGCGACCAGCCGTTCACCCATGGCCGTGACCACCGGGCTGCTGGTCCCCGACCGGAAGAAGTCCCGGCCGGGAAACGGTTCGTAGCGCGGAGGCTGCGGTTCCGGCGGGGTCGGCCCCGAGCCGTCCGGCTCCGTACCGTCCGTTTCCGGCGCGCCCTCCGCCGGCTTCGCCAGCCGCTTCTTGATCCGGCCGCGCAGGTCGTCCATCGCGATACCGCGCGGATCGACCTTCCCGGGCTGCCACTCCTTGTGGCCGATCACCGAGCGCTCGTTCCAGCCGTGCGCCCGGCAGATCGCGGCCGACACCTTCTCCATGGCGACCCGCTGCTCCTCGGGCCACGGGTCCTTGCCGTCCCCGAGGTTGATGCATTCGAAGCCGTAGAAGTGACGGTTGCCGTCGGTGTCCGCCTCGTTGTCCGCCGGCAGCTCCGGGTCCTCGTCGATCACCGCGCGCAGTACGTCACCGTCGCCGAGCCCGGCGTGGTTGGCGCGGCCGTTGCCGACGAGATGGACCTCGCCCTTTTTGTCGATCACGCCCGTACACAGCGGCCCCGGCAGATCGGAGCGTCCGTCGTAGCAGAGGTCCACCGAGGTGTCGGTGCCCTCGGTGGCGGTGTGGTGGATCATCACGCCGTGTGTCGGGCCCCAGGGGCCCTTCGCATTGCGGTTGTGCGTACGCCAGCTGCGGACTTCATGGACCACCAGGCCCTCGTCGCGCAGTGCCTTCAGCAGCCGGCTCGCGGTCAGCGGGGTGGCCATCAGGCGATTCCTTCCTCGTCGACCGCGGCTGCGGCCGGGGCGGCGCAGCCGGTGATCCGTATCGGCCGGTGGAGCGGTGTGCGCCGGGTGCGCCGGCGAAAGCGGTCACGGGCCGGGTGACGGACGGGGTGACGGATGGGGTGACGGTGGTGATGCCGCGGATGCGGCGGGGAAGCTCTTCCGCATAAACGTGGGGGATGGCGTATGTGTCGGCATTCCCCGCCTATCCCTACGGGCGCCGAGTGCGCGGACACCGGGAAATCGAGAAAGGGGGAGGGCGGGCGGGGCAGGGGTGTGTGACTCCTGATGCGTGAGTATGCGTATGTGCTCAACACAGTGTCCGTAAGCGGGAGTTGAAGGGTCAAGAGGCCATTCCGGACACCGCCTGCGGAGGTCTTGTGCGCGGGAGTCGCCACTTCTTCCCAACTGGATTCCCGCGACACCGGAACCGGAATCGCATGAGACGGGGCGCACGGGGGCGTATCGGGAGGAGATCGCGAACCGTGCGCCACACCCGAGCGCACGGTGAGTGACAACGGAGCTGGCGGCCGGCCGGGCGCGGAGCGCGTCCCCACCACATATGCGTTCGGGACGGAGGAAATCCACCCGACAACATGCGGAAATCTCAGGGAGGCGTAACTTGGCCAAAAGATCTGTGATGGTAATCACCGCTGGAGTGTGATCTGCGATTTAGGGCCTCAGCTCCTGCGGCGATAACCTGCCGGACGGACATGCCGCGTATCCGGTCTCCGTGTACGCCTCCCCTGTGACAGCGCCGTCACGTTGCCCTTCGCGGCACGCCCATCGCAGACGAACGAACCGCGATCACTACGGCGATTCTGAGAAGACAAGGGACGGACGCGCGTGGACCTGTTCGAGTACCAGGCGAGGGACCTCTTCGCCAAGCACGGTGTACCGGTGCTGGCCGGTGAAGTCATCGACACGCCTGAGGCGGCGCGCGAGGCGACCCAGCGGCTGGGCGGCAAGTCGGTCGTCAAGGCGCAGGTGAAGGTCGGTGGCCGCGGCAAGGCCGGCGGCGTGAAGCTGGCCACCAGTGAGGACGACGCGGTCGAGAAGGCCGGTCAGATCCTGGGCATGGACATCAAGGGCCACACGGTCCACAAGGTGATGATCGCCGAGACCGCGCCGGAGATCGCCGAGGAGTACTACGTCTCGTACCTCCTCGACCGCACCAACCGCACCTTCCTGGCCATGGCCTCCGTCGCCGGCGGCATGGACATCGAAGAGGTCGCGGCGACCCGGCCCGACGAGCTCGCGAAGGTCCCGGTCGACGCCAACGAGGGCGTCACGATCGAGAAGGCCCGCGAGATCGTCGCCCAGGCGAAGTTCCCGGCCGAGGTCGCCGAGAAGGTCGCCGACGTTCTGGTCACCCTGTGGAAGACCTTCATCGCCGAGGACGCGCTCCTCGTCGAGGTCAACCCGCTGGCCAAGGTCGCCAGCGGCGAGGTCATCGCCCTTGACGGCAAGGTCTCGCTGGACGCCAACGCCGAGTTCCGTCAGCCGGAGCACGAGGCGCTGGAGGACAAGGACGCAGCCAACCCGCTCGAGGCTGCTGCCAAGGCCAAGGGTCTGAACTACGTCAAGCTCGACGGCCAGGTCGGCATCATCGGCAACGGCGCGGGCCTCGTCATGAGCACCCTGGACGTCGTCGCCTACGCCGGCGAGAAGCACGACAACGTCAAGCCCGCCAACTTCCTCGACATCGGTGGCGGCGCCTCCGCCGAGGTCATGGCGAACGGCCTGGAGATCATCCTCGGCGACCCGGACGTCAAGTCCGTCTTCGTCAACGTCTTCGGTGGCATCACCGCCTGTGACGAGGTCGCCAACGGCATCGTGCAGGCCCTGGAGCTGCTCAAGTCCAAGGGCGAGGACGTCAACAAGCCCCTGGTCGTGCGCCTCGACGGCAACAACGCGGAGCTCGGTCGCGAGATCCTGTCGAAGGCCAACCACCCGCTGGTGCAGCGTGTGGACACCATGGACGGCGCGGCCGACAAGGCCGCCGAGCTGGCTGCTAAGTAAAGGACGAGGACACAACAACCATGGCTATCTTCCTGACCAAGGAAAGCAAGGTCATCGTCCAGGGCATGACCGGTGCCACTGGCATGAAGCACACCAAGCTGATGCTCGGTGACGGCACCAACATCGTCGGCGGTGTGAACCCGCGCAAGGCCGGCACCAGCGTCGACTTCGACGGCACCGAGGTACCCGTCTTCGGCTCCGTCGCCGAGGCGATGGAGAAGACCGGCGCCGACGTGTCCGTGCTCTTCGTGCCGCCGGCCTTCGCCAAGGCCGCCGTCGTCGAGGCGATCGACGCCGAGATCCCGCTGGCCGTCGTGATCACCGAGGGCATCGCGGTCCACGACTCCGCCGCCTTCTGGGCGTACGCGCAGGCCAAGGGCAACAAGACCCGGATCATCGGCCCGAACTGCCCCGGCCTGATCACCCCCGGCCAGTCCAACGCCGGCATCATCCCGGGCGACATCACCAAGCCCGGCCGCATCGGTCTCGTGTCCAAGTCCGGCACGCTGACCTACCAGATGATGTACGAGCTCCGTGACATCGGCTTCTCCTCGGCCGTCGGCATCGGTGGCGACCCGGTCATCGGCACCACGCACATCGACGCCCTGGAGGCGTTCGAGGCCGACCCCGACACCGACCTGATCGTGATGATCGGCGAGATCGGCGGCGACGCCGAGGAGCGTGCGGCCGACTTCATCAAGGCCAACGTCTCCAAGCCGGTCGTCGGCTACGTCGCGGGCTTCACCGCGCCCGAGGGCAAGACCATGGGCCACGCCGGCGCCATCGTCTCCGGCTCCTCCGGCACCGCCCAGGCGAAGAAGGAGGCCCTGGAGGCCGCCGGCGTCAAGGTCGGCAAGACCCCGTCCGAGACCGCGCGGCTGGCCCGCGAGATCCTCGGCGGCTGATTGGCGTTCCCGCGCCGCCGGACCCGTCCCGCGGCGCAGTGCCCCGGACGCGGGCCCGTACCCCTCGGGGTGCGGGCCCGCGCCCGTTCCCGGGGGCGGGCCGTACGGATCAGCGCAGCTCGGGCGCCAGCCGGGCCTGCCGGATCCTCTTCCGTACGGCCGCGTTCCCTTCCTCCCGTGCCGCGTCCCGGGCCGCGTTCCCTTCCTCCCGTGCCGCGTTCCGGGCCGAATTCCCTTGCTCCCGTGCCGCGTTCCGCTGGTCCCGGGCCTCCGTGCCCCGGTGCCGGGCCGGTGCCGGTGCCGGCCGGGTGTGCGGCGCGGTCGCCCGGGCCCGCTCCGGCGGCGTGGAGTGGTCCGGGGTGAGGGCCATCATCACCAGCGTCACCAGCGCGAACAGCCCGGTCCCCCCGAAGACCGCCCGGGTGGTCCGCCGGGCGCTGCGCTCGCTGCCGCTGCGTACGTCGGCCGCGGTGGACGGCGCCGTCGGAGGCACGGGCGGCAGCGCGGTGATCCGGGCCCGCAGGATCTCGCGCTGCCGCAGCGGTGGCTGCCCGTCGAGCCCCAGCCCCGGCAGCAGCTCGGCGAGCCGCTCGCGCGCATGCGCCAGCCGCGCCGTAGTGGCCGGGACGCTCGCCTCGATCTCGGCCGCGGTCCCGTCCGGCCCGAGCCCGACCACGTCGTGCAGCAGCAGCACCCGCCGGTACCGGGCGGGCAGGCTCAGCAGGGCCGCCGGCAGCGCGCGGTCCGACGGCCCGGCGGCCGACTCCTCGCGCAGGCCGGGGGCGGTCCGCAGCCCCGGACACAGCCGGTGCCACGGCGACAGCGCGTACTCGTACACCGCCGCCCGCACCCACCCCGCCGGATCCGGATCCACCGCGACCTCCGGCCAGCGCTCCCAGGCCAGCCGGAACCCCCGCTCCACCGCCCGCCGGGCGAGCCACGGCCGTCCGGTGAGCAGATACGCCTGCTGGTTCAGCGCCGCTGCGTGCCGGGTGTGGAGATCGTCGAAGGCGGTGGCGGCCTGCTCGCGCTGGGTCATACCGAGCAGTGTGGAAAACCCGCCGCACCGGCGCGGTGCGACACGTCGGGCATTTCACCAGTACATGGCCGAAAGGTGTCTTGTTGGCAGCATGGCGGCGTGAGCCAGTTGATCGAGCGCGGCCCCACGTTGTCCTCGCACGGCCGGGCCGCCGCCCAGCGTTCCTCCGCCATCGGCGCGGCCTTCCTCGGCGGTGTGACGGCCGCCGGTCTCGGCCTCGGCGCGCTGACGGTCGCCGTGCTGCTGCTCTGGGTCGCCTCCCCCTACCCCGACAGCGACCCCTCCCGGGCCCTGCATCTCGCCGCCGACCTGTGGCTGCTGGCGCACGGCGGCGACCTCGTACGCAGCACCGCGCACGCCTCCGCCCCGGTCGCCGTGCCCCCGCTGCTGCTCGCCGTCCTCCCGGTCTGGCTGCTCCACCGGGCCGCCCGGCACGCCCTGGCCACCTCGGCCGACGGCCCGCCCGGCCGCGCCCCGTCCGCCGGCCAGGCCGCGGACGCCGCCCATACGGTCGCGCCGCGCACCCTGCTCGGCGCCCTGCTCGCCGGGTATCTGCTGATCGTGGCCGGGGCGCTGGTCTACGCCTCGGGCGGCCGGCTGCGGGCCGAGCCGCTCAGCGTGCTGCTGTGCGTACCGGCCACCACGGCCGCCATCCTCGGCGGCACGGCCTGGCGCCTCCTGCGGCACCCGGGCACCGAGCTGCTGCCCGTCAGGATCCTGCGGCTCAGGTCCAGGGCACCACGCCGGCTGCGCGCCTTCCTCGGCGGCTCGCGGGTCGCCGCCGCCCGCCGGGGCGCCGTGTGCCGGGCCGCCGGCGCCGCCCTCGGCGCCCTGCTGGCGGCCGGCGCTCTGCTCACCCTGCTCTCGCTCGGCCTGCACGCGGGCCGGGTACGCGACGACCTCCTCCAGCTGGCCCCCGACTGGGCGGGCCGCGCCACCGTGCTGCTGCTGTGCCTGGCCCTGCTCCCGAACGCGGCCGTCTGGGGCGCCGCCTACGGCCTGGGGCCGGGGTTCACCGTCGGCGCGGGCAGTACGGTCGCCCCGCTGGGGACCTCGGCGCATCCCGTGCTGCCGCAGCTGCCACTGCTCGGCGGACTGCCCGACGCCGGCCCCGGAAACCCGCTGACCTGGGCGGTGGCCGTCGTGCCCGTGGTGGCGGGGGCGCTGCTCGCCCGAGAAGTGGCCCGCTCCGCCACCGCGCCGAGCTCCCCGGGGGCGCCCTGGTCCTGGTGGCCGACGGCCTGTGTGGCGGCCCTGGGGGCCGGCCTCTGCGGTGTGGTCATGGCCGCGCTCGCGGGCCTCGCCGGCGGCGCACTGGGCACCGGCGCGCTCGCCGCCTTCGGCCCGAGCTGGTGGCGTACGGGCCTGGCGGCGGCGGCCTGGACCGCCCTGACCGGCGTCCCGGCCGCGGTCGCGCTCCGGGTCTGGTGGCTGCGGGCCCGACGACGGGCAGCCGAGGCCCCGCAGAACGAACCGGCCCCGCGGCAGCCGGTGAGCACGAAGGACGAGGCCGGCGCCGCGACGGACGGCGGAGATGGCGCCGCGACGGACGACAGTGACATCAAGAAGGACAGCGATACCGAGAACGACGACGACGGCACGGACCCGCCCAGCGCCCTCGCCGCGGCTCGGTGCGGCACGACCGCGCCCCTCGGGGGCGCGGGGAACTGCGCGACCGGCCCCGACGCACCCGCAGACGACTGATACGGCGCCCTCCGCGGAGCGCTCCGCTACTTCTGCGTGCTCAGCAGCGGCCGCAGTTCCTTGGGGAGCAGGTTCTCGCAGGACTTGCCGGCCGACTGCGTCAGGGCGTCGCTCACGCAGGTGAAGTAGTCGCGGTAGACGATCTGCACGGTGAAGGTCGCGGCGACCATCATCAGCGCCAGCGACGCGGTCACCAGCCCGGCGATCGCCGAGGTGACCTGCGGCCGGGTGGAGCCCGGCGCGGCCGGGGCGCCGGGCCGGCCGTCGCGGTCGGGCTGCTCGGCGGCGGGCGCGGGGCGGCCCTCCATGGCGGCGGTGGTCGCCGCGGCGGACGCCTTCGCGGGGCTCGGCTTGGCGCGCAGCGCGCTGATGCCCCAGTAGATCGCCAGCGCACTCAGCAGCAGCGCGACCTCCGGCAGGCTGAACAGCACGAAGAAGAACGACCACATGCCGGCGAGGAGTGCGTAGCGGGCCCGGCGCTGGGCCGGGTCGGTGGGGTCCCAGCGCAGTCCGCCGGGGCCGCCGGGACCACCGGGGCCGCCCTGCTGGCCGTTGCGGCCGCCGGGCCGGGTGCCGAAGCCGCCGCTCTGCCGCCCCGGCTGCCGGGGGCTCCACTGGCTGCCCCAGCTCGGCGTCGGCTCGTCCTGCGGCTGCTCCTCGTCGCCGTCGCCGTTCTGGCCGGAACGGGTGCGGTGGCGCGGGCGCCATGCCTGGTCGGGGGTGCCGGCCGGCGGTGGGGCGAAGGGGTTGTCCCGCTCGGTGTCCGGGGAATCCGGGCCGGTGGGCTCCGACGACGAGGACGATGAGGACGACGACTTGCGCTCCCGCGGCAGCAGCACCACCCCGGGGGCGGTGGCGGGCAGAGGGAGCAGGAGGGCCGCGCGGCGGCGTCGGTCCGTCATCGGAGGTGTTTCTTCCCCTTGTCTCGTCCGCGCACGGGTTTTGGCGGCCGGCGCGTGGTTACCACGAACTGCATGCAGTCTTACGCCTGACGCTACCTCCCGTGCCCGCCCCCGTCCCGTGGGGGCCGCGCGGTGTGCCGGTATCGTTGCTGACGGTCGGCGCCTTCGTAGGGTTCCCCGGATCTGCGGTACCCGCAGTCTTGTATGACCACACAAAGCACGCGAGATCGGAAAAGAGCCCCGCCGTGGCTTCCTCCCCACCCCCCGTCCAGCCCGCCCGTCCCGGCCGCCCGGCCCGCATCGTCGCGCTCGTCTCCGGTTCGGGGACCAACCTCCAGGCGCTGCTGGACGCCATCGCCGCGCAGGGCCCGGAGGCGTACGGGGCCGAGATCGTGGCCGTCGGCGCCGACCGCGGCGCCATCGTGGGGCTGGAGCGCGCCGCGGCCGCGGGGCTGCCGACGTTCGTCTGCCGGGTCAAGGACTACGACAGCCGCGCGGACTGGGATGCGGCGCTCACCGAGGCGACCGCCGCTTACGAGCCCGACCTGGTGGTCTCGGCCGGCTTCATGAAGATCCTGGGCAAGGAGTTCCTGGCCCGCTTCGGTGGCCGCACGGTCAACACCCACCCGGCGCTGCTGCCGAGCTTTCCCGGTGCCCACGGCGTGCGCGACGCACTCGCGTACGGCGCGAAGGTCACCGGATGCACCGTCCACTTCGTCGACGACGGCGTCGACACCGGCCCAATCATCGCCCAGGGCGTGGTCGAGGTCCGGGACGAGGACGACGAATCCGCGCTGCATGAGCGCATCAAGGAAGTCGAGCGATCGCTGCTCGTCGAGGTCGTGGGGCATCTGGCCCGGCACGGCTACCGCATTGAGGGACGAAAGGTACGTATCTCGTGACCGCCACCGAAGGCACGAAGCGCCCCATCCGCCGCGCGCTGGTCAGCGTCTACGACAAGTCCGGGCTGGAGGAGCTGGCACAGGGTCTGCACGCGGCGGGCGTCCAGCTCGTCTCCACCGGATCGACGGCCGCGAAGATCGCCGCGGCCGGGGTGCCGGTCACCAAGGTCGAGGAGCTGACGGGCTTCCCCGAGTGCCTCGACGGCCGGGTCAAGACCCTGCACCCGAAGGTGCACGCCGGCATCCTGGCCGACCTCCGCCTGGAGGACCACCGCCAGCAGCTGGCCGGGCTCGGCGTCGAGCCGTTCGACCTGGTCATCGTCAACCTCTACCCGTTCCGGGAGACCGTGGCCTCCGGCGCCACCCCCGACGAGTGCGTGGAGCAGATCGACATCGGCGGCCCCTCGATGGTCCGCGCCGCCGCCAAGAACCACCCCTCGGTGGCGGTCGTCGTCAACCCCGCCCACTACGGCGAGGTCCTCAAGGCCGTCGCCGACGGCGGCTTCGAACTGGCCGGGCGCAAGCGGCTGGCGGCGGAGGCGTTCCAGCACACCGCGGCGTACGACGTGGCGGTCGCCTCCTGGTTCCTCGACGCCCGCGGCGGAGCCGCTGATGGACACAGCGCGGACGACTCCGCCTTCCCCGAGTTCCTCGGCGCCACCTACTCCCGCAAGAACGTCCTGCGCTACGGCGAGAACCCGCACCAGGGCGCCGCGCTGTACGTGGACGGCAGCGGCGGGCTCGCGGAGGCCGAGCAGCTGCACGGCAAGGAGATGTCGTACAACAACTACACGGACACCGACGCCGCGCGCCGGGCCGCGTACGACCACAGCGAACCCTGTGTCGCGATCATCAAGCACGCCAACCCCTGCGGTATCGCGGTCGGCGCGGATGTCGCCGAGGCGCACCGCAAGGCGCACGCCTGTGACCCGCTCTCCGCCTTCGGCGGCGTCATCGCCGTCAACCGCCCGGTCTCCGTGGCGATGGCCGAGCAGGTCGCCGACATCTTCACCGAGGTCATCGTGGCCCCCGGCTACGAGGACGGCGCGGTCGAGATCCTCGCCCGCAAGAAGAACATCCGCGTGCTGCGCTGCCCCGAGGCGCCCTCGAACCCGGTAGAGGTCAAGCCGGTTGACGGCGGCGCGCTGCTCCAGGTCACCGACCGGCTCCAGGCCGAGGGCGACGACCCGGCGAACTGGACGCTGGCCACCGGTGCCGCGCTGTCCGCCGGGGAACTGGCCGAGCTGGCCTTCGCCTGGCGCGCCTGCCGCGCCGTCAAGTCCAACGCGATCCTGCTCGCCAAGGACGGCGCCTCGGTCGGCGTCGGCATGGGCCAGGTCAACCGCGTCGACTCGGCGAAACTCGCGGTCGAGCGGGCGGGCGAGGAGCGCGCGCAGGGCTCGTACGCCGCCTCCGACGCGTTCTTCCCGTTCCCGGACGGCCTGGAGATCCTGACCGCCGCCGGCGTCAAGGCCGTGGTCCAGCCCGGTGGTTCGGTCCGCGACGAGCAGGTCATCGAGGCCGCGAAGCAGGCCGGCGTGACGATGTACTTCACGGGCACCCGGCACTTCTTCCACTGAGCCGCCGCAGAAACGCCCCGAGGGCCGCACCCCGCGCGGGGTGCGGCCCTCGGTCGCTCTTGGTCGCTCGCGTCCGCCGTGCTCAGTAACGCGGCCGGTTGAACCAGGCGTTGCCCTCGTCCTTGGAGACGAAGACCAGCACCAGGACGCCGAGGACCGTGTGCACCAGGCCGATCGGGAAGGTGCACAGGCTCAGGATGATGTTGGCGACACCGAAGACGATGGTGCCGACCCGGACCCCGCCACCGCCGTTGGCGAACTGGAGGGCCAGCGTGATCGCGGTACCGGTGAAGATCACGATGATCACGATCACCGCGATCAGCAGGCCCTTGCCGACGTTCATCGCCGTGATGTCATCCGCGGCGGCGTACGGCGAGGCGTTGTGCGAAGCCTTGCTGACACCGCCCAGCCCCATCACCGCGAGGATCAGGCCGATGAGGTTCAGACCGGACAGCACGAACAGCAGCACCCGGGCGGCCTTGACGCCACCGGGCATCACCGTGGGGTACTGCGGCTGCATCCCGGGCATGGGACCGCCCGGGTAGCCGCCGTACGGGGCCATCGGCTGCTGCGGCTGCGGAGGCTGCTGGGGATAGCCGTAGTTGGGCTGCTGACCCGGCGGCGGACCGTAGGGATTCTGGTTGGGATAGCTCACGAGCGGTGTCCTTCGGGCGACTTGAGGCGGAATGGCGAGCGCCGCGAAGGCCCCGGTCGCGGCTGCGAGGGGGCCTTCGCGGGCTCTTCAGGGCGTCCGTGCAGCCCAGAGCGGGCTTACTTGACGCTCACGACCACGGTGCCGGCGAGCTTGTCCGCCCAGGTCTGGCTCTTGTCGTCCCACAGCGGCCACAGCCAGCCGAGGCCGCACAGCAGGCCGTTCAGGTAGCGGCAGAGGTAGCGCACGAAGGTCATACCGAAGCCGAGCGGCTGGCCGGTGGCCTCCTTGATGACCTTGACGCCCAGCGCCTTCTTGCCCGGGGTCTGGCCGGAGGCGCCTTCCTTGGCGATGAGGAAGAAGGTCCCACCGATCATGATCAGCCACGCGAGGACCATGACGATGAGGGCGCCGACCGGCGTGGCGCTGTCCGCGGCCGTGTTGTAGGCGTCGCTGATGCACTGCACGTCACCAGGCGGGCAGGACGAGGTGTCCACGTTCGCCGCCGACGAGGCGGAGCTGGCGGCCATGACACCCGCGATGATGTACAGGATGATCGGCACCGCGGCGATGATCAGGCCGTCGAGCAGGAAGGCGCCCAGCCGGGCACCCCAGCTCGCGTAGCCCATGGGCATGCCCATGCCCGGCATCCCCGGCTGGCCGTAAGGCGCGCCCTGCTGCGGGTAGCCGCCGTACGCCTGCTGCTGCTGCGGGACGGCCTGCTGCTGGGGGTAGCCGTACGGCTGCTGCTGCTGCTGCGGGGCCTGCTGGGGGTAGCCGTAGCCGGGCTGGCCCTGCGGCGGGACCGGGGGCTGCTGGCCGTACGGGCCCTGCGGCGCCTGCGGCGGCTGCTGCTGGCCGTACGGGTTGTTCGGGTCACCAAAGCTCATCTGCTGTTTTCCTCCGTTGGGTCAGTGGGGGACACAAGGCGTGACGCGGAGGAAAAACAGGATTCACTGGCCACCCCCCGACGAAGCCTGCGGCACTGCGGCGTCAATCCTTCTAGTTGCGCATTCACTCTGTCCAGTCAAGGGGTCTCACCGTTGTCCAAGTGCAATGATCAATTCCGGCCACCGGCGCCCCGCATGCCCTGATTGGAACGTGACCGCCCTCATCCGGGAGGATGGGGGGTATGACTGCCCAGATTCTGGATGGCAAGGCCACCGCAGCCGCTATCAAGTCCGAGCTCGCCACCCGCGTCGAGGCCCTGAAGGCCAAGGGCGTGCAGCCCGGTCTGGGCACCCTCCTGGTCGGCGACGACCCGGGAAGCCGCTGGTACGTCAACGGCAAGCACCGCGACTGCGCCCAGGTCGGCATCGCCTCGATCCAGCGCGAACTGCCGGAGACCGCCACCCAGGAGGAGATCGAGGCCGTCGTACGGGAGCTCAACGAGGACCCCGCCTGCACCGGCTACATCGTCCAACTCCCGCTCCCCAAGGGCATCGACGCCAACCGTGTCCTGGAACTGATGGATCCGGCCAAGGACGCCGACGGGCTGCACCCGATGAGCCTGGGCCGGCTGGTGCTCGGCATCGAGGGCCCGCTGCCCTGCACCCCGTACGGCATCGTCCAGCTGCTGCGGCGGCACGAGGTCGAGATCAAGGGCGCGCACGTGGTGGTCGTCGGCCGCGGTATCACCATCGGCCGCCCGATGCCGCTGGTGCTCACCCGCAAGTCGGAGAACGCCACGGTGACCCAGTGCCACACCGGCACCCGGGATCTGTCGTCGCACCTCAAGCAGGCCGACATCATCGTCGCCGCGGCCGGTGTGCCGCACATCATCAAGCCCGAGGACGTCAAGCCCGGCGCGGCCGTCCTGGACGTCGGCGTCAGCCGTGACGAGGCCGGCAAGATCGTCGGCGATGTGCACCCCGGCGTCGCCGAGGTGGCCGGCTGGGTCGCCCCCAATCCGGGCGGTGTCGGCCCGATGACCCGCGCCCAGCTGCTGGTCAACGTCGTCGAGGCCGCCGAGCGCGCGGCCGGCTGAGCGCGGCGGGACCTGAGACCCTTGTCCGTGACAGACGTATCCGGAGACCGGAAGGGACTGCCCGCCATGGGTGCCGACGTGCATTCGGATGGAGCCTCCGAGCCGCAGCGCTCCTCGCGCCGCTTTCCGACGCTGACCCGCGACACGGCCCGCCCGGAAGGCGGCGGCCGCGCCGCCGCGGGCGGCTACCCCGCGCCCGCCCGGCAGTGGCCGCTGCTCAGCGTCATGGGCGGGGTCGCGGCCGGACTGCTGCTCGTGGCGCTCGACGCGTTCCGTATCGGCACGCTGGTGATCGGGCTCGCTCTCCTGGCCGGCGCGGTGCTGCGGTGGGCGCTGCCGTCGGTGGGCATGCTCGCCGTCCGCTCCCGCTTCACGGACATGGCGACCTACGGCCTGCTCGGCTTCGTGATCGTGATGCTGTCGCTGATGGTGCAGCCCAAGCCGTGGATCCACATCCCGTTCCTGGACGACATCGTGCACTTCACGGTGCGCTGACCCGGAGCGGCTGAGCGCACGGCCGCACGGCCGCATTGCGATGACGGCGGCCCGCCCCTCCCCCTCGGGAGAAGGCGGGCCGCCGTCGTGCTGTGACGCGAGTGACGCGATGCCTACCCGGCCGGCCGGGTCAGCGCACGCACCACTTGTTGGAGTAGATGGTCATGAGGTTGCTGCCGATGAACCGCCAGCCGGTGCCACGGTTCAGCTTCGCGTGCCGGCCCCGGTAGTTGGCCTTCTCGTAGACGGTCACGCTGCACTGGGAGCCGTTGTTGTACGCGGACAGCGGCAAGTTGAAGGCGCCGCCATAGGGCTTGAGGTTCCGGTTGTTCGACCTGACCTTCTTCGGCGTGCCCTTGAAGTTCGCTTTCGGGTAGACACACAGATAGGTGCGGGGGCAGTTGGACGGCGCCCGCTGGACGGTGACCGAGCCGTGCTTGGCCGCCGCGGGGGCGGCGGACGCGCCCGCGGCGGGGGCCAGTGCCAGCCCTCCGGAGACCGCCGCGGCGGCCGCGGCGAGGGCGATGCGCTTGCGGACGTTCATGGTGTGGGTTCCTCCCCGTTCAGAGGGCGGCGGCGCGTCGACCGCGCCGCCCGCTGTTTGCGCCACCGACTGTGCGCCCACCCGCCGTTGTCCGGCCAAGGGGACCGCCCCGGTGGGGACGCCGTGGGATGTCCCACCCGCTGACCTGCGGGGACGTCACCGCGCCGGAGGCTCCGGTGGGACGGGGAGGGGGCCGGACAGCGGCCCGGACAGCGGTCCGGACGGCATACGGACGGCAAAGGGCGGAAACGGAGGCGGCATCCGCGCCATCATCGGCGACAAAGGGGGCCATGGCCTCGGGGGAGAACGAACGCGTATGGGGTGGGACATGTCGCGTTGGAGCGGGCTGCCCGCATCGCTGGACCATCGGGTGCGGCAACTGGCCGTACAGCTGAGGAGGTTGAAGGACCACAGCGGGCTGAGCCTGGCCGCGCTCGCCGCCCGCACGCCGTACAGCAAGTCGTCCTGGGAGCGCTATCTCAACGGCAAGAAGCTGCCGCCGGCCGGTGCCGTGGAGGCGCTGGCGCGGCTCTGCGGGGCCGATGTGACCCGCCTGCTGGCGTTGCACGAGGTCGCCGCGCAGGCGTGGAGCGCGGGACGGGGGGCGGTGCCGGAGGCCCGGCCGCAGGACCTGCCGGCCCCGTCGGCCCCATCGGTCTCGTCGGTCTCGTCGGTCTCGTCGGTCCGGTCGGTCTCGTCGGGCCCACCGGCCCCGTCGGGTTCACCGGTCCCGTTGGGCCCACCGGTCCCGCCGGGCCGGATTGGGCCTCCACCACGGGCGGCGGCGGGGGACGAGGCGCCGCTCACCGCCGGGCACCCGGCCGCGCACACCGCTCCCGGCGCCGGCCGCCAGGTGCCGCTCGGGCCGCTCGTCCTGGGCGCGCTGGCCGTGCTCGTCGTGGCGCTGCCGGTGCTGCGCCCCTGGCAGGACGACCTCGCCGCCGGGCGCGGAGCGGGCGCCGCGATGGCCGGCCGCGACGCCGGTGCCGCACCGGAGTTCACGCCCCGGCCGGGGGAGACCTTCGGCTGCCGTCTCCAGCGCCGGGACGGCGCCCTGTATGCCGGGCACAGCCTTACGGGAACGGCGGTCCTCGGCAGCGGCGCGAAGGGCTGGGACGTCGTCGAGGCGCAGTGTCTGCTGCGCCGCCACGGGTACGACCCGGGCGTGGTGGACGGCGTCGTCGGCGGCCGCACCCTCCGCGCCGTCAAGCGCTTACAGGCCGGATCGGGGCTGCCCACGGACGGCATCGTGGACCCCGCCACCTGGAAGGCGCTGCGCCGGTGAGCGGGCCCGGCGGTGCGCCGCGGGACGGTGTCGAGAGTTCCCGGCTGGCCGCGCGGCTGCGGGAGTTACGGGCGCGCACCGGGCTGAGCCTGGCCGCGCTCGCCGCCCGCACCCCGTACAGCAAGTCGTCCTGGGAGCGCTATCTGAACGGGAAGAAGCTGCCGCCCCGGGACGCGGTCGAGGCGCTGTGCCGGCTGGCGGGAGAACCGGCCGGCCGGCTGCTGGCGCTGTGGGAGCTGGCGGACGCGGCCTGGAGCGGACGCGGCCGGACCGGCGCGGCGCAGGCGCAGGCCCGGGAGGCGCAGCCCCGGGAGGCGGGGAGCGTGGCGGCCCAAAACGGGCCGGGGAGCGTGGCGGTCAAAAACGGGCCGGGGAGCGCGACGGCCCACGAGCCGGGCAGGGCAAGTGCGAGGCGTACGGCCGCGGTTGAGACGGCCGGGCCCCCGGCGGGCCGCGAGGTCACGCCCCGGTGGTCGCCGCGGCCGGCCCGGCGGCTGGCGGGCGTGGCGGCCGGGGCCGGGGCCGCTGGGGTCGCGCTCGTCGCGGCGCTGGCCGTCTGGACGGCAGTCGGCGCGGCCGGCCCGGTGGGGGGCGACGTGCCCGCCGCCCCCGAGCTGACCGGCTGCCGGGCGACGGCGTGCGACGGCAAGGACCCGGAGTCGATGCGCTGCGATCTCCCGGAGCTGGTGCGGACGCCCGTGGAGCGCACCGCGGCCGGCGGGGAGCAAGTGCAGCTCCGTTACGGCACGGTGTGCGGCGCGGTCTGGGGGCGGGTCCGGGGCGGCCGGATCGGGGACCGGGTCGAGGTGGTGGTGCCGGGGGTGGCGCCGCGGTCGGTGCGGGTGCTGGACCGGTTCGACGCCGAGGACGCGCTCGTCACGCCGATGGCGGCGGCCCGCGGGCCCGAGGGCGTCCGGCTGTGCCTCTATCCGGCGGACGGCGGGGCCAGAGAATGCTTCTCGGCATAGTGCCTGACCGGGGCCTATATTGATGCCATCCTGGCCGGTTCTTGTCAGGATACGTACGGAAGTCGTCCGGACTCCGTCGGAAATGCCACACTGCTCGGGTCACGGGCGCACGGACGGGTGACCTATGTCCGCATGTTCCCGTGTGCCCGTGAAGGGGAACGCCGTCCTGGCCGGGGGCGTCCTGACGGGGAGCAAGGAGTGCGGGCCGGGGGCCGCGCTCGGGCACGTACGCGGGGGGATAGGGGGAGGCAATGCCTCGCTGGAAGGCGCTGCCGGAGGAACTGGATCCGCAGGTGCGGGAGTTCGCCGGTCAGCTGCGCAGGCTCGTGGACCGCAGCGGCCTGAGTGTGGCCGCCCTCGCGGACGCCACGGGCTACAGCAAAACGTCCTGGGAGCGCTATCTCAACGGGCGGCTGCTGCCACCGCAGCGCGCCGTGGTCGCGCTCGCCGAGGCGACCGGTGCCCAGCCCGCCCACCTCACCACGCTGTGGGAGCTGGCCGAACGGGCCTGGAGCCGCGACGAGATGCGGCAGGACGTCACCATGGAAGCGATCAGCGTGGCCCAGGCGCGCGCCGCGCTCGGCTGGGACGCCGACCAGGCCGAACCCCCGGCGAAGAGCGCGAAGTTCACCAAGGGGACAAAGACCGCACAGGCGTCCGGCACGGCCCAGCCGCCCCTGGTACCCCAACAGCGACGCACGGACACCCCGTCGGCCGCGGACTTTCCCGAATGGGCGGCGGCCGCGGGCCCGTCCCCGGCCGCGGCGCCCACGGACCAGGGCCCGGCCCGGCGCACCCGCCGCGGCCGAATACTCATGGCCGCCGCCGGCGCGGCCGGTGTGGCGCTGGTGGCCGGGGCCGCCTTCCTCCTGCTCAACCCCGGCACCGGCACGGCCAAGAAAGCGGCGGCCCCCCGCCCCGCGGCCGCACCGAGCGCGAAGCAGGTGCTGCCGGCCGGGGTGCGCTGCACCGGCGCCGGCTGCGTCGGCAAGGACCCGGAGGCGATGGGCTGCGGCGGCGGGCATGCCATCACCCCGTCCCGCGGCCGGGCCGGCCGGGCGGTGATAGAGGTCCGCTACAGCAAGATCTGCCACACCGCCTGGGCCCGGATCAGCCGGGCGGCACCGGGCGACCAGGCCACCCTCAGCGCCGGCGGCCACAGCGCCACGGCCCGGGCCGAGAAGAACGGCGCCGCCTACACCCCGATGGTCGAGGTGACCGGCGACCCGGCGAAGGTCGCGGCCTGCGGCACGACCGTGGCGGGCGTGAAGGGCTGCTCCCGCCCGGTTCCGGCCACGCCCGCCGGCGCACCCGCCCCGTCGGCCGGCGCCGCGGTCCGCTAGCGCGCCCCTGGCACGGGCGGCCACCGCACCGCGCGGGAGCCGCCCGGCCGGCCCGCAGACCCGGGATCACCCTCCGCGGAGGATGTCCGAAAGACGGGGGGCATGCCCTCCGGGATCCCGGGCAGGCGACGAATATCCCCCCACGGGTGTGGCACAACTCGGCGGCCGCCCGCACTCCCCCCTCCTTAGAGCGGGTGGCCGCCGCCCTCGCCCACGGGGGCCCGCGCGGAGCGCGCACCGGACCCCGCAAGCCCGGTTCCGGACCGCCGTACGGACGTCCCGGGGCACCCGGTGAGGTGTTGCACACCGGCCCGGCGCCTGCCCCCGGCAGGGGTCCGATAGCCTGACGGCCGGGTCTCTCGATACCAAGAGACCTTGATAGCTGGGCAGGGACACCCACCGCCAACCATGGTGGTCCAGGGGCTTGCCCCCGGAACACACCGCGCAGGAGATCGCCATGACCCGCACTCCCGTCAATGTCACCGTCACCGGCGCCGCCGGCCAGATCGGCTACGCACTGCTCTTCCGCATCGCCTCCGGTCATCTGCTCGGCGCGGACGTGCCGGTGAAGCTGCGCCTCCTGGAGATCCCCCAGGGTCTGAAGGCCGCCGAGGGCACCGCCATGGAGCTCGACGACTGCGCCTTCCCGCTGCTTCAGGGCATCGACATCTCCGACGACCCGAACGTGGCCTTCGACGGCGCGAACGTCGCGCTGCTCGTCGGCGCCCGCCCCCGTACGAAGGGCATGGAGCGCGGCGACCTCCTGGAGGCCAACGGCGGCATCTTCAAGCCGCAGGGCAAGGCCATCAACGACCACGCCGCGGACGACATCAAGGTCCTGGTCGTCGGCAACCCCGCCAACACCAACGCCCTGATCGCCCAGGCCGCCGCGCCGGACGTCCCGCGCGAGCGCTTCACCGCGATGACCCGCCTGGACCACAACCGCGCGCTCTCGCAGCTCTCGAAGAAGACCGGCACCCCGGTGTCCGAGATCCGCAAGCTGACGATCTGGGGCAACCACTCCGCCACCCAGTACCCGGACATCTTCCACGCCGAGGTCGCCGGCAAGAACGCCGCCGAGGTCGTCAACGACCAGAAGTGGCTGGCCGAGGACTTCATCCCGACCGTCGCCAAGCGCGGTGCGGCGATCATCGAGGCCCGTGGCGCGTCCTCCGCCGCCTCCGCCGCCAACGCCGCCATCGACCACGTCCACACCTGGGTCAACGGCACCGCCGCCGGCGACTGGACCTCGATGGGTATCCCCTCGGACGGCTCCTACGGCGTCCCGGAGGGCCTGATCTCCTCGTTCCCCGTCACCACCAAGGACGGCGCGTACGAGATCGTCCAGGGCCTGGAGATCAACGACTTCTCCCGCGAGCGCATCGACGCGTCCGTGCAGGAGCTGACGGAGGAGCGCGAGGCCGTCCGCGGTCTCGGCCTCCTCGGCTGACCCACCGCCGCGGCCGCCCCACGTGCGCGGCACCGCAGCCTCACTGAGCCCGTACGGTCCACAACGGCCGTGCGGGCTCGGTCATGTCGGCCCGGTCCCGGTCATGTGGGGACGACCGCTGAGGTTTGTGGCTTTTTGGCTTCAGGAGGTCAACGCTCCTGTGCGGGCCGCGAACTCCCGAACCCCTGGCACCCGGGCAGAGCCGTACAGCAGATCGGAGGTGAGGGCGCGGAGCGCCGGCCGTCGCACTTCCTGCGGCGCCTCATGCTCGACGCGCCGCAGCGCAGCGAAGGTCTGGCGGCCGTCGCCCAGGGCATGCCACATGCGGGCGGTATCGGTCCAGCGTCGTCCGTACCGCGCCGGTCTGCGCCTGTCCTGCGTCGAGGTCGCCCGCCTCCTGAGTCCGCGGCCCGGCGCGCGGAGGCGACGACGTACACGATTGACGGGTTCGGGATGCGCGTGCAGATGTCGCCGCTCAACGCCGCGGTGGGCCTGGTGCAGCTCGTCCACTTCGCGGAGGCGGAGACCCGGCGCCGCGCGCTCTGGCGCGCATACGCCGCGGCTCTTGACGGGATCGACGGCGTCAGCCTGGTCGACGCCGACGTAGACCGTACGGTCCCGGCCCTGTGCGCCGTCCGCGTCCTCGATGGCCGCCGCGACCGGGTATTCCACGCGCTGCTGGAGCGTGGAATCGGCGTCGGCGTGCACTACCCGCCGAACCACACGCAGCCGGCGTTCGCCGCGTGGCACCGGCCGTTGCCGGTGACCGAGCGTCTGGGCGGGCAGATCATGACGCTCCCTTTCCAACAGCACCTCACGGAGGCCGCCGCCGAACACATCACCGGCGAACTCCGGGCAGCCCTCGCGGCAGAGACGGACCGGTGACCGGCACCCGTCCCCGTCGGCTGCTGACCGTCTGCCTCGGCAACCATTGCCGTTCACCGCTCGCCGCGCTCATCCTCGCTGAGCTGGGCGGCTCGGCGGTCGAGGTACGCTCGGCCGGCACCCGGGACAAGTGGGTCGGGCGCCCAGCGCACCCTGAGATGGTCACCGCTGCCGCGGCGGCCGGCTACGACCTCACCCCACACCGCGGCGTGCAGATCAGCCAGGCCCTGCTGGAGTGGGCGGACGCAGTGCTCGCCATGGACACCGGCAACCTCACCGCGCTCCGCGCCCTCTCCGACGAGGCGACGGCGCCGAAGCTCGCCCGCTACCTCGGGGACCGGGACGTCCCCGATCCCTGGGGCAAAGGGCCGGAGGACTTTGCCGTCGTCGTCGCCCTCATCGAGGAAGGCGCTGTCCAGCACGTCCCGTAACGCACCGGTGCGCCGCTCAACCGGAGGCGGCGGACAGGAGCACATCCACCAGCCTGTCCGCCGCGTCGGGCCGCCCGTGCGCCCGGGCCGCCTCCGCCATCGCCTTGCGCCGCGCGGGATCCGTGAGCAGCGACCCGACCGTATTCTTCAGTGCACCGGCAGTGACGTCATCGAGCAGAGCAACGGCGGCGCCGGCCTCCTCCAAGTGCCGTGCGTTGTGCGCCTGCTCATTCCCCGCCGACGAGGCCAGCGGGATGAACACGGCTGGCTTTCCGAGGGCCGTGAGCTCCGCGAGGGTGCCGGCACCGCTGCGAGAGACCACGACGTCGGCGAGAGCCAAGACGTCAGGCAGCTCCGCACCCACGAACCCCGTGAGGTGGTACCGGGCCGCGAGTTCAGCGGGCAGGCCCGCCGCATGCTGCCGCAGAGCATCAACGTTCGCCGGCCCGCACTGGTGGATGATGTTGGCACGCTCCAGCAGCCACGACAGCGCGCCCGCCACGACCTGGTTGATCTGCTGGGCGCCTTGGGCGCCGCCGGTGACATAGAGGGTCGGGAGCCGACGGTCGAACCCGCCGAGCCCCAGCGCCGTCACCGCCTTGTCCCCATGCCCGGTCAGCACTTCGGGGCGCACCGGGTTCCCCGTCACGACCGCGGCACCGCGCAGCGCCTCCGGCAGCAGCGGCAGCGTCGACTCCGAGGACACCGCGATACGCGTAGCCGACCCGGCGAGTTTGCGATTCGCCAACCCGAGCCGCACGGTCTGCTCGTGCAACACCAGCGGGCGCTTGCACATGCGCGCGGCGATCCCGGCCGGGACTGCAACGTAGCCACCTGTCGCGAGGACGACGTCCGGCCGGAAGTCGGCCACGACCTTGCGTGCCTGGGCGACCCCGAGCGGCACGCGCGCCATGTCCCTGATGTTCGCCGGGCTGGCCATTTTCAGAGGGTTGTTGGAGCGCCGGATCTTGCCGGTAGCGACCGTGGTGAAGGGGATGCCCTCAGCCGGAGCGATACGAGCCTCAAGACCATCCGGGGTGCCGATCCAGAGAACGCCGAGAGTGCCGCCGCCGGCCGCCAGCCGGGCTTGCAGAGTGCGGATCGCCGTCAGGGCAGGGTAGGTGTGGCCGCCAGTGCCTCCGCCGGTGACGATCAGGCGAAAGGTGCGAGGAGCGTCAGTAGTCACGCCACGGCACGTTACCGGCAGCCCCCCGGTCGGCCCGCAGTTCCCTTTCGTCGGCCTCCTGGCCGCCGTCCGCCGCCACGGGCAGGCGCGCGCCCCGGCTGTCGGCGACGCGCAGCACATCGCCGAAGGACTGCGTGGTCGCCCGCAGCGCCCGCCGTAACGCATGCTCGCCCGCCTTGCCGTCGTCCAGTACGGCCACCGCGCCCTTGAGCACCTCGGCACCGTCACACAACAGCTCCGCCTCGATCTCATCGGCCAACCGCGACAGCGCGCCCCCGGCCCCGTCCGCCGACAGGAAGCACGGCTTCCCGCCCTCGCTCTCCCACGGCAGCAGGCGCAGCCCCGGCAACGGCGGGACGGCATCCCGGTCGTAACTCATGCTCATTGACTCCCAGAGGTTGGTTGCGCGAGAACCCGGCGCAGTTGTCAGACCCACCCATTACGTTGGGTGTGTTCAGCGTTGCGCCCCGTAGTGCGGGTCGCAACGTCAGACGCGTGACACTCACCTTCTGGCACCAAGGGGGATGCGGTGAGCCGACGACGACGCAATGCAGAGAGTGGACCGGCAGCCACCAATGCCGCCGTGTTCGGGGAGGTCTTGAGGCACTTCCGGGAGGCGGCGGGCTACACGCAGGAGGAGCTGGCGAACAAGATCCCGTGCGACCGCTCGCAGGTCGCCCGCGTGGAGGCGGGCACGCGCGTACCACAGGACACCTTCGCCGAGCAGTGCGACGAGCTGCTGGGGACGGGCGGAGTGCTGCTGCGGTTGTGGGGGCGGATCGACTGGTATCCCGAAGTGCAGCATCCGGACTGGTTCGAGCGGCGGGCGGAGATGGATGCGAAGGCGGTGGCGCTGCGTGCATATCAAGAGCAGGTAATCCCGGGGCTGTTGCAGACCCCTGATTACGCCCACGCGCTGTTCAGTCGCCGCATCACAAACGTCGAGAAGGTGGAGGAGCGAGTCCGGGCGCGACTGAGTCGACAGCAGCGCTTCCTGGTCGCCAACGGCCCGTTCTACGTGGCCGTTCTGGATGAGAGCTGCCTGCGCAATGTTGTGGGGAGTCCGGCGGTCATGCGGGACCAATGTGCTCACTTGTTGAGGGTCGGGCAGTACGACAACATCCGCGTGCAGGTTGCCCCGGCCGACCGTGCCGAGCTTCGGCGACCCAAAGCCTCCATGGCTCTGATCACGCTGCCCGGCGGTGACGAGTGGCTCTACTCGGAGTCTCTGGAGCGCGGCCATTTCCACGACGATCCAGCCGCCTTCGCCCGCCACAGCCAGACCTATGATGTGCTCAGGGCGGATGCTCTGTCAGCCCCCGAATCCGCCGCTCTCATCGGCGACTTCATGGAAGGGTACGGGGACCATGGACAAGCACCAGCTGAGCACAGCGATATGGATCAAGAGCAGCTACAGCCACGACGATGGCGGCGACTGCATCGAAGTGGCGCTCACGTGGATGAAGAGCAGCTACAGCCACGACGACGGCGGCAACTGCATCGAACTAGCCCCCGGTATCCCCGACTCCGTCCCCGTCCGTGACAGCAAGGACCCCGACGGCCCCGTACTGGTCTTCCCTACGGGCGGCTGGTCGTCCTTCGTCGCGGCCCTCAAGAGCGGGGAGTTCCCCTCGGCCGTCTGACCCACGGCGACCTTGGGTTATCGCGCTGACACGGAGCGCTCCACTCCCTTATGCTGCGGGTTCTGCGCCGCCGCGGCCGGAAACGGCAGCCCGCCTGCTCAACAGGCCCTCGGCGACGGCTCGTTGGTCTGGTGATGGGGGAAGCCGATGACTCGGACGGATGTGCCTGCGCAGCACGGTGAATCCGGCGGTCCGCCGCGGTTAGGCAAGCCGGACGGCGTCCCGCCCCCGGCGCCGCTCCCCCCGATCCCGCCGGGGGCCAGCGAGGCCACCCGGCTGCTGTGCGCGGGCACGTACATGGACGACAGCTTCCGTGACGCGGTCATCGACGAGCTGTACGTCCACGAGGAGCGGTTCGCCGCACCCTCCCTGGGCATCGACGCCGCCCGCGTGCTGGCCCATGCACTGCGCGCCCGGCGGCTCCAGCTCGGCTGGGCGGCGGGGATCCTGCTGCTGTGGATCGCGGCCCTCCCGCTGTCCTCCGGACTCGCGGGGGTCTATGTCTTCCCCGTCGTCCTCATGGCGCTGGCCCGCATCGTCCGCCGGTCCCCGGTCCTGCCGGGGCCGGCCCGCTTCCTCTCCTTCGTCCTGCGCTGGTACGGCCGGCTGACGCTCGCCTTCTTCTATGTGTCGTTGCTGGTGGCGGCGGTCGTCGGCGGGCTCGCCATCCTGGGCCCGGGATGGCTGTTCAGCCGGGTGCTCCCGGACGTGCTGAACTCCCTGACGGGCGACGACTCCTCGGACGAATACGGCTCCTACAGCTCAAGCCCGTGGGACAGCCCCTACGGCAGCGGCAGCGGCTTCGGCGCCACCCACGCGTCCGGCCTGCTGGTCGGGGTGTGGATCGCGCTGCTGCTGCCGCTGGTCCTGGCCCTCCTGGTCGCCCTGCAACGCGGGCAGTTCGCCCGGGTGCTGGCGCACGAGCTGTCCAGGGAACGCTTCCCCGACGTCCGGTCCGACCCCGCCGAGCGCTCCGAGAGCTACCGCTTCCTGCGGCTGCGGGACCGGGTGCGGACCGAGCAGCACGGGCCGCTGGTGATGTACCGGGCGGCCAACCCGTTCTGCGGCGCCGGGCAGCCGTACAAGACCTGGTCGCTGTCGGTGGAGCTGAACCCGCGCGCCGACCGCGTCGCCGAACCGCTGGACAACAGCGCCATCCTGGCCCGGATCGTGCCGCTGGTGGCGGCGCTGCGGGTGCCGTCGCCGCACGGTTCGCCGGCGTCCGCGGCCGCGGTCCGCGACCGGCTGCGCGCGCTGGAGATCGACGAGTGTGTCTTCCTGCCGGCCGAGGGGCTGCCGAGCCGGGAGGCGGCGCCGTACGCCCCGGAGGCGTTCGAGGAACACCGGGCCGCGGCGGTCGAGGAAGGCGGCGAGACCCGGCGGCACTTCCTGCGCATCCGGGTCGGTGGCTGGAACGAGGGCATCGTCACCACGGTCTTCGTACGGGTGCACACCCAGGGCGGGATGCTGATGCTGGAGGTCGCACCGCATGTGCTGTGGCCGCTGCGGCAGCGCTTCCAGGACGCCGACCGGATCGCCCACCGGTACCGCCACCATCACCACTTCGGCAAGGCGGTCTGGGCGCTGGCCCAAACGCCCCGCTCCGCCGGGCACGCCCTCGGCACGCTGGCCCGCGGACTGTTGTCGGCCTGGCGGCTGGCCACCGGGGGACACGGCGGGGCGCTGCCCGAAGGCCCCGGCGTCGCCGTACGCGAGCTGGGCTCGTTCGGCGAGTCCTCGCTCTTCCAGGACATGGACGTCGCCCGCTATCTGAAGACCATTCAGCAGCGGGTGGCGGCCGGGGTGACCACGGCGCTGCGCGAGGCGGGTTACCAGACCGACGAGTTCGAGCAGCGGGTCGTGCATGTCGCCGAGGGCGGCGTGTATGTCGAATCCGCACAGGGCGCCGTCGGCATCGGCGACCACAACACGATCAACCACCACTCCGCACCCCCGCGCGGGAACGGGACGACGCGCGGGAACGGGACGAAGGGAAGTGCCCAGCGTGGCAAGGGCTGACGAGCGCGGAAACGGCATCCACATCGGCAGCGTCCGGGGTGCCTTCGCCATTGGCGACCACAACACGGTGACCCACCACGAGGGCCCGGCCGGACCGGCGGTGGACCCGGCGCAGGAGGAACTGCTGCGCGCCGTCCGCGCCTTGCGCGACGATCTGTCCCGGGCGGTGGAGAGCCCGCAGATCACGGCCCTGAGCGGGGAACTCACCGAAACGGAGACGGAGATCGCGGACCACGGCGCGGCCGGGCCCGGACGGCTGTCCCGGCTCCGTACGGCGCTCGCGGACGCCGGTGCGGTGGTGGGCCTGCTGGCCTCCGGCGCCGCGGTGAGCCAGGCGGTCGCGGCACTGGCGGGAGGCTGACCATGAAGCGCGGCGGCCCGCCCCGCTGGAACAGCGAAACCCAGCGCTGGGAGACCGGCACCCCACCGCCCGCCCCCTACACGGGCCCAATGCCGCCCCGGCCGTCCTTCACGCCGTCGGTGAGCGGGCCCCAAGACGGCGGAGCCGAGGCGCCCCGGTCCGCCGCGCCCCCGTCCGACGCACCTCCGGCCGACCCGCCCCCGGCGCCCGCCGCACCGCGCGGCACCTACCCCTACCCGCACCCGAGCTCGTTGGCCGGTGGCTTACCGGATCCCGCGGCCGACCCGCACCCCACCGACTGGTACACCACCGGCCCGCACCCCACCGACCGGTACCCCACTGACCCGTACACCCCCGACCCGTATCTCCCTCCCGAAGCAGGCTCCGCCTACGCCCCCGGTGGCCGACGACGGACGGGGCTGGTCGCCGGGGCGGCGGTGGCCGTGATCGCGGCGGTCATCGGCGCCGGCTATCTGCTCTGGGGACACGACGACGATCCGGCCGCCGCTCACCCCCCGGCCCGCAGCAAGGCATCCGCCCCGTCCCGTACGGCCACCGGGCAGTCCACCGGTGCCCCGGACAGCGTCACGCCCGCGCCCACCCTCACCGACCTGCCGGACGGCTTCCGCCTCGCCCACGACAAGAAGGGCTTCACCCTCGCGGTGCCCGGTACTTGGACGCGCAGCGAGCGCAAGACGGGGGTGTTCTACACCGCCCCGGACGACCGCGGACTGGTGCAGATCTTCGAGATCACCGACCCCGAGATCACCCCGCGCGAGGCCCTCCGGCAGGCATCCCAGGGCCTGTCCGCCAACCCCGGCTACCGCGAGATCAGCCTCGAACCGCTCGGTTTCCCGGGACCGGGCATAGACGCCAACCAACTGGTCTACGCCTATGACAGCAAGCGGCTCGGGACCCGCGTCAAGGTCGTCGACTGTGCCTTCACCGCCGCCGACGGCCGCCAGTTCGCCGTGCTCGTCCTGGGCGCCGAGGAGGACTGGCCGGAGCAGGAGCAGACCCAGGAGATCGCGCTGCGCACCTTCGTCCCCCACACCTGAGCGGTGCCTGCGCCCGGCGCCTCGCTATCCGGGCAGCTCCGTGCGCTCCCACCACTCGTAGACGGGCAGCGTCCCCTCGGAGGTCTTCTGCTGCCGGCTGGTGGCCCGGAAGTGTTCATAGCCGTTACGGAACGGGATCTTCAGCTCGGTCCCGGGCGGATCGATCGGCACGATCCGCCCGGGGAACTCCTCGGGACCGCCTTCGAGCACTGCTTTCGCCGCGGTGTCAGCCATGCCTGCATTGTCGTCCGGGCGGCCGGCCGCGGCCCCTTTGGTTCGGCAGCGCGGGTGACGGCCGGCCGACGCCGACCCGGCGGCCCCGCGAACGGCCGGGCCCGGCGGGGTGTCACCCCACCGGGCCCGGCGCGGTGTCACCTGGGGGCTACTTGGCGATCCAGTCGGTCAGGGTCCCACCGGTCTCGGCGACGGTCCGGAGGTCGCTGCCGTCCGCGGCGACGGTGTAGATGCGCCGCGTCGACGTGGCGTCGTCCCAGCCGGAGAAGGCGATACGGGTGCCGTCCGGGGAGTACACCGGGGTCCTGACGTCCGTGAGGGCGCCGGGCCAGGTGGCGTCGTCGTGGAGGTCCGTCTGCGCACCGGTCGCGAGGTCGACGGTCTTCAGGCCGTACCTTCCGCCGTAGACGAGGTGCCGGCCGTCCGGGGACCAGTCGGCCGGGGTCGACACGGCCTGGTGGTCGGTGGTGACCTGCTGGCTCTCCCGGGTGGCGAGGTCCATGACGAACACATCCGTGCCGTACTCGGTGCCGTCGGGGCCCTCGTACGAGGTGGTCCGGAGGTACGAGATCCGGGTGCCGTCGGGTGAGAAGGTGGCGCGGAGCCCCGAGCCGGTCAGCGTCTCGGAACCGGTTCCGTCCGCGTTGATCGATTCGATGCCGCGGGGGGAGTCGAAGACGAGGCGCTTGCCGTTCGGAGCCCAGTCCGGATTGGCGACATACACCTCTCCGGTCTCGCTCTCGATTCCCGGGACCAGGACATGCTGGTTGGCGCCGCTCGCCGTGGCCGTCACCAGGTCGGGGCGGTAGGTGCAGCCCTCGCCCTGCGGAACGCAGGTGTCGCCGTAGCGGATGTAGGCGATCTGGGAGCCGCTGGGGGAGTAGACGCCGTCCAGGCCGTCCGCGACGGTGCGGGTGGCCGCTCCGCCGGCGGGATCCATCTCCACGGTCCGGCGGTAGTCGCTGGTCCGCTCGGACACCAGCAGCCTGTCCTCGCTCAGGCTGCCGGAGCTCTCCGAAGTGAAGGGGGCCGCCGCGGACGCGCTGCCCATAAGGGGCAGGCTCACCGCGACAGCAAGACTGAGGGACAACGCAGTGCGTGAAATCCGCACGTACGCTCCTTCCGTGACGAGGCCCGGGGGCCTCGGAGTATGCGAGCCCGGGATTCGAACTCGCATATGAAGAAGCGCCGGTGATCCAGAAAACGTCACACCCTTCACGGGGCCTCCACTTGACCCGCGTCCGCATCGCCAGCAGGGGCCGGGAGGCCGTCGGCCCGTGGGGTCAGTCCCTGGGGAACTCTTCGGTGGAGAAGGTGATTCCGACGACCGTGTGGGAGAGGTCCACGGGCGTGCCGTAAGCGACGGTGAGGTCGAGCTTGTAGTCGCCGTCCTGCGGGTCGGTGAAGACGCGGCACCGGCCGAGGTAGGGGTCGGCGATCATGTAGACCGGGACCTCGGCGAGAGCGTAGGCCGTCTTCTTGGGGCCGTAGTCGTTCTTGCCGGTGCTCTGGGAGATCACCTCGGCGACGAACTCGATGTCCTGATAGCGCGGGCGGCCTGTGTCGTCCGTGGTGGCGTTCTCGGCCAGCGCCACCACGTCGGAGGCGAACCCGTTCAGATGGCCGGGGAAGTCGATGCGCACGTCGGACAGCACGCGCTTCCTCGGATACCGCGTACGGAGCTGCTCGAAGATGTCAGCGATGGTCTCCCAGTGCGTGGCCCGCTGCGGCGCCATGTAGATGGTCCCCTCGACGATCTCAGCTTTGTAGCCCGGGGGGATGTGCATCTGCTCGAACATGTCGTCCAGCTCGCTACCACTGGCCATCTCGGTCCTGTCGGTCAGTTCGATGGTCACCGTGCCGCTCCTCCCCGCTGCCCGCGCGCCGCGGGCAGCCGCACGGTTCAACGATACGTATGTACGAACGGTTACGTACCGCTACCAACAGGGGTCACGCGCTCTGTGACCCCTGGAGCCGGTCCTCCAGTACCGAGATATCGGCCGTGTCGCCGGGGGCCGGGGTCTTGGTGGAGACCGGGGTGTCGTAGTTGCTGAGCAGGATGGTGCCGGTCTGGTGGTCGACCTCGGCGGTGAGTTTCAGCGGGTAGTGCTTGCCGTCGATGGCCACGTAGAGGGTCTGGACGGCGCCCTGGGCCTTCTTGACGACGGGGAGGACGCGGGCGCCCTCGTGGGTGGTGGGGCGGCCCTTGGTGAGGGTGGGCGCGGCCGTGGGGGCGCCGGAGGGCGGGTGCTCGGGGGGTATGGCGGACTTCTGGAACGCCCGGAGGTCGCAGGCCGCGGAGAGGTTGCCGAGGAAGGTGTCCTTGGTGGTGCCGTGCAGGAACGTGTCCTTGTATTTCTCGGCGGCGTCGCGGCCCTCGTTCCCGGGCAGCTGGCTCTTCCAGAAGGCGGCGTCCGGCTTCATCCAGACCTGGTTCCCGCGCTTGACGAGCTCGACGCGGCCGAGCTCGCCCTTGCTGATGGCGCCGGTGCAGTTTCCGGCGCGGTCGAGGGTGAGGTCGAGTTTGGTGGGATCGGCACTGGTCCGGGTGCGCAACCGCAGCGATTTCGCGGCGACCAGTTGGTGGAGGGAATCGTCGGAGATCTGCTGGGCCGATTTGTTGGCGAGGTCGCCCTCGCCGCCGTCCGGATCCTCGGCCGCCGCGGCGCCGGTGCAGGCCGGCCCGGCGATCAGGGCTGCCCCGCAGGTCAGGGCCGCGGTGGCGGTGGCGGCACGCCGTCTGCTGATCATCTGGGTACCTCCGGTCCCGAGGGGAAATGCAGCCTGGGACATACGGCTATTCAGGGTACGTTCCGGGATATTCGGCCGCACGTTCAGTGAGTCGAGTCACTTTCCATGAATGTTTGGGCATAGGTCCGCCGCTTCCGGGGAGGGGTCCACGTTGCTGGTGATGCCAGTGGTTGCACCAGTGCGTACGAGATCGGTAACCGGAAGGCAGAACGACGTGTCGTCAATCGAGACCATTCACGTAGACGGGGTGTGGCAGGCCGCCGCAGCCGGCGAAACGCGGGAGGTCCTCGACCCCGCCGACGCGACGACGCTCCAGCTGGTGGCCGAGGGGGGTGCCGAGGACGCCGACGCGGCGGTCGCGGCCGCCCGCCGGGCCTTCGACGAGGGCGCCTGGCCCCGGACCCCCGTCGCCGAGCGTGCCGCGCTGCTGCGCCGGGTCGCCGACCTGCTCCAGCGCGACCGCGAGGAGATCGCCCTCATCGAGAGCCGGGACACCGGCAAGACGCTGGAGGAGGGCCGGGTCGACGTCGATGACGTCACCAACGCCTTCCGCTACTTCGCCGACCTGGTGATGAACGAGAGCGGCGGCCGGGTCGTCGACGCCGGTTCGCCCGACGTGCACAGCGTGATCGTGCATGAGCCGGTCGGTGTCTGCTCGCTCATCACGCCGTGGAACTACCCGCTGCTCCAGGCGAGTTGGAAGATCGCGCCGGCCCTCGCGGCCGGCAACACTTTTGTGATCAAGCCCAGCGAGGTCACCCCGCTGTCGACCGTGCACCTGGTCAAGCTGCTGGTCGAGGCCGGGCTGCCGGCCGGGGTCGCCAACATCGTCACCGGTGCGGGGCTGCCGGTGGGCCAGCGGCTCGCCGAGCACCCGGACGTCGATCTGTTCTCCTTCACGGGCGGTCTCGTCAGCGGGACGAAGGCGGGCGCCGCGGCGGTCTCCGGCGCCAAGAAGATCGCGCTGGAGCTGGGCGGCAAGAACCCCAATGTGGTGTTTGCCGACGCCTGCGCCACTGAAGAGGGCTTCGACACCGCCGTCGACCAGGCGCTGAACGCAGCCTTCATCCACAGCGGCCAGGTCTGCTCGGCCGGTGCCCGGCTGATCATCGAGGAGTCGGTGCGCGACCGCTTCGTCTCCGAGCTCGCCCGCCGCGCCGAGAAGATCAAGCTCGGCCGGGGCACCGAGGACGGTGTCGAGTGCGGCCCGCTGGTCTCCCAGCAGCAGCTCGACAAGGTCGAGGCGTATGTCGCCTCCGCCCTGGCCGAGGGTGCGCAGCTGCGCTGCGGCGGCGCCCGGCCCGAGCCGTCGGACGTCCGCCCGGCCACCGGCTACTTCTACGCGCCGACCGTGCTCGACGGCTGCCACCGCGAGATGAAGGTGGTTCGTGAGGAGACCTTCGGCCCGATCCTGACGGTGGAGACCTTCAGCACCGAGGACGAGGCCGTGGCGCTGGCCAACGACACTGAGTACGGCCTGGCCGGCGCGGTCTTCTCCGCCGACACCGCGCGCGCCCGCCGGGTCGCCGCCCGGCTGCGGCACGGCACGGTCTGGATCAACGACTACCACCCCTACCTCCCGCAGGCGGAGTGGGGCGGCTTCGGCAAGTCCGGCATCGGACGGGAATTGGGCCCCGCGGGTCTGGACGAGTACCGCGAGAGCAAGCACATTTACGAAAACCTCCGGCCGGAGCCGGTGCGCTGGTTCGCGGGCTGACACCCCCGCCTCCCCGGCACCACCCGCACCACGCACGTTGTAAGAAGGAGCACCCCCAATGCCTGTGTATGACTATGTCGTAGTCGGCGGCGGCACTGCCGGTTCCGTCATCGCCTCCCGCCTCACCGAGGACCCGGACGTCACCGTCGCCGTGATCGAGGGCGGCCCGTCCGACATCGACCGCGAGGACGTGCTGACGCTGCGCAAGTGGCTCGGCCTGCTCGGCGGCGACCTGGACTACGAGTACACGACCACCGAGCAGCCGCGCGGCAACTCGCACATCCTGCACAGCCGCGCCAAGGTGCTCGGCGGGTGCTCCTCCCACAACACGCTGATCTCCTTCAAGCCGCTGCCGTCCGACTGGGACGAGTGGGAAGCGGCGGGTGCCACCGGCTGGAACGCCGCGGAGATGGACCCCTACTTCGGCAAGCTGCGCAACAACATCGTGCGGGTGGCGAAGAAGGACCAGAACCAGATCGCCACCGACTGGATCGAGGCCACCAAGACGGCCCTCGGTGTCCCCGAGGTCGTCGGCTTCAACGACAAGCCCTTCGACGAGGGCGTCGGCTTCTTCGACCTCTCGTACCACCCGGAGAACAACAAGCGGTCGTCGGCGTCGGTCGCGTATCTGCATCCGCACATGGAGGCCGGTGACCGGCCGAACCTCACGCTGATGCTGGAGACCTGGGCGCACAAGCTGGAGCTGGACGGCACCACCGCCAAGGGTGTCCACGTCCGTACGAAGGACGGCGAGGAGGTCTATGTCGAGGCCGCCCGTGAGGTGCTGGTCTGCGCCGGCGCCGTCGACACCCCGCGGCTGCTGATGCACTCCGGCATCGGGCCGAAGAAGGACCTGGAAGCGCTCGGTCTGCCCTGCGTGCTCGACCTGCCGGGCGTCGGGGAGAACCTGATCGACCACCCCGAGTCGGTGATCGTCTGGGAGACGAACGGACCGATCCCGGGCAACTCCGCGATGGACTCCGACGCGGGCCTCTTCGTCAAGCGGGACCCGGGGCACAAGGGCCCCGACCTGATGTTCCACTTCTACCAGATCCCGTTCACCGACAACCCCGAGCGGCTGGGCTACGAGCGCCCCGAGCACGGCGTGTCGATGACCCCGAACATCCCCAAGTCCCGCTCCCGCGGCCGCCTCTACCTCACCTCCGCGGACCCCGAGGCCAAGCCCGCCCTCGACTTCAAGTACTTCGAGGACGAGGACGACTACGACGGCCGGACCCTCGTCGACGGCGTCAAGCTGGCCCGCAAGATCGCCCAGGCCGAGCCGTTCGCCAAGTGGCTCAAGCGGGAGGTCTTCCCCGGCCCCGAGGTCACCGACGACGCGGAGATCAGCGAGCTGGTGCGCAAGGCGGCCCACACCGTCTACCACCCGGCCGGCACCTGCAAGATGGGCGCCGCCGATGACCAACTCGCCGTCGTGGACCCCGAGTTGAAGATCCGTGGGCTGTCCGGCATCCGTATCGCCGACGCCTCCGTCTTCCCGACCATGCCCGCGGTCAACCCGATGCTGGGCGTGCTCATGGTGGGGGAGAAGTGCGCCGAACTGCTCCATAAGGCTCCGACCCAAGGAGGTGATGCGTGATGGCTACCACCTCCGCCGGCGCATCCGAGATACCCAACGCCCGCCAGGCCGCCGAGAACGGGAAGGACGCCCGTGAGGTCGTCTTCTCCGTCCGCAACCTCTGGAAGGTCTTCGGCCCCAAAGCCGACCGCATCCCCGGCGACTCCTCCGTGAAGGAGCTCAGCGCCCAGGAGCTGCGCGAGCAGACCGGCTGTGTGGCCGCCGTCCGCGATGTCTCCTTCGACGTCCACAAGGGCGAGGTCTTCGTCGTCATGGGCCTGTCCGGCTCCGGCAAGTCCACCCTCGTGCGGTGTCTGACCCGGCTGATCGAGCCGACCAGCGGCGAGCTGGAGATGGACGGCGAGGACGTCCGCGCCATGGACCGCACCACGCTGCGCGAACTGCGCCGCCGCCGCGCCGCCATGGTCTTCCAGCACTTCGGCCTGCTGCCGCACCGCACCGTCGTCGACAACGTCGCCTACGGCCTGGAGATCCAGGGCATGGGCAAGACGGAGCGCCGCTCGAAGGCCAACGAGATGGTCGACAAGGTCGGCCTGGCCGGGATGGAGAAGCGCCGCCCCGGGCAGCTCTCCGGCGGTCAGCAGCAGCGCGTCGGCCTGGCCCGTGCGCTCGCCGTGGACCCCGAGGTGCTGCTCTTCGACGAGCCGTTCAGCGCCCTGGACCCCCTCATCCGCCGCGACATGCAGGAAGAGGTCGTCCGCCTGCACCGCGAAGAGGGCCGCACCATGGTCTTCATCACCCACGACCTCGCCGAGGCGCTGCGGGTCGGTGACCGGATCGCCCTGATGCGCGACGGCGAGATCGTCCAGCTCGGCACCCCCGAGGAGATCGTCGGCTCCCCGGCCGACGATTACGTCCGCGACTTCGTCCGGGACGTCCCGCGCGAGCAGGTGCTGACCGTGCGCCGCGCGATGCGCCCGGCCGAGGACGGCGAGGCCGACCAGGGTCCGGCGCTGAGCCCCGACACCCTGATCTCCGACGCCATCGAGGCCGTCGCCCGCTCCGGCGGCGCGGCCCGGGTCGTCGACGACGGCCGCTGCCTGGGCATCATCGACCACGCCTGTCTGCTGAACGTGGTCGCCCGGGTCGACAGCCCGCAGCACGGCGAGGTGGCTGCCTGATGTACACCGCGACCACCCGCGGCGGCGCCCTCCGCGCCGTCGGCTCCAGAGCTCCCGCGGCCACCCCGCGCGCCCGGCTGCGCGCCACCCTGCTGCGCCACTGGCGCGAGGCCCAGCGCTGCGCCGCGCTCAATGTGCCCACGGGCACCGTGAAGCGGGGGCGCGCATGAGTAACGTCTCCGCGACCCCGGTTGCTCCGCGCGGCACGACCGCCGTCGACAGTCCCAAGGGCCCGGCCCAGCTCCTGCTCCACCGCCGCGGCCTCGCCAAGCTCCTGCTGCTCGTCGTCGCCGCGGCCGTCCTCGTGCCGCTGCTGGCCACCAAGTACGGCGCCGCCTGGCCGTCCTCGCTGACCGTCGACGTCTCCGGCCCGCTCGGCAAGACCAGCGACTGGATCATCGACAACCGCGACAGCCACTGGCTGTTCGTCTACTTCCTCGGCCACCTCTCCAACGCCGTGGTCATCTCCGTACGCGCCGTCTATCTGCTGTTGCTCGCGCTCGGCTGGACGGGTGTGACGGCCGGCGTCACGCTGATCGCCTGGCGGGTGGCCGGTGTCCGCATCGCCGCCACCGCGCTGATCTCCTTCCTGGTCAGCGGCCTGCTGGGGATGTGGGTCCCGACCATGCAGACGCTCGCCCTGATGGTCGTGGCGGTCGCCGCCTCGGTCGTCGTCGGCGCGCTGCTCGGCCTGGCCGCGGGACTGTCCGAGCGGCTCTTCCGGCTGCTGCGCCCGGTCCTCGACACCATGCAGGTGCTGCCGGCCTTCGCCTATCTCCTGCCCGTCGTGCTGGTCTTCGGCATCGGCGTCCCCGCCGCGCTGCTGGCCACTGTTATTTACGCGGCGCCGCCGATGGCGCGGCTGACCGCGCTGGGTCTGCGCAGTGCCGACCCGGGCGTCCTGGAGGCCGTCTCCTCGCTCGGCGCCACCGGCCGGCAGCGGCTGCTGACCGCCCGCCTGCCGCTGGCCCGTAAGGAACTCCTGCTCGGCGTCAACCAGTCGATCATGATGGCGCTGTCCATGGTCGTGATCGCCTCGATGATCGGCGCCGCCGGTCTCGGTGACCGCGTCTACCAGGCGCTCGCCTCGGTCGACGTCGGTGCCGCGCTCGCCGCCGCCATCCCGATCGTGCTGCTGGCCATCGTCATGGACCGCACCACGGCCGCGGCCGGTGCGCGGCTCGGCGCCGACACCACCACCGGCCCGGCGTGGCTGCGCGGCTGGCAGGCGTGGACCGGCATCGCCGTGGTCACCGCCGCCTTCGCCCTGGCCGGGCGGCTGACCGGCTCGCTGGTCTGGCCGGGCGCCTGGGCCGTGGACCTGGCCCGCCCCGTCAACGACTTCAAGGAGTGGATGGTCGACCACCTCTACTCCGGAGTCCCGGTCATCGGCGGCACCGCCGACTGGGCCGCGCACTTCACCAACTGGGTGCTCAACCCGCTGCGGGACGGTCTGACCGCGCTGCCCTGGTACGGCACGCTGCTCATCGTCGCCGCGCTGGCCTGGCTCATCGGCACCTGGCGCACCGCGCTGACCGCCGTCCTCGCGATGGCCGCCATCGGTGTGCTGGGCGTGTGGAAGCCGTCGATGAACACCCTCTCCCAGGTGCTCGCCGCGCTGGTGGTGACCCTGGTGCTGGGCTTCGGCGTCGGCGTCCTGGCGGCGGGCAGCAAGCGCCTCGAAGCGATCTTGCGCCCGGTCCTGGACGTCATGCAGACCATGCCGCAGTTCGTGTACCTGATCCCGGTCGTCGCGCTCTTCGCCGTGGGCCGTGCCCCGGCCGCCGCCGCTGCCGTGGTCTACGCCCTGCCGGCCGTCATCCGCATCACCACCCAGGGCCTGCGCCAGGTGGACCCCGCCGCCATGGAATCGGCGAAGTCCCTCGGTGCCACCCGCTGGCAGATCCTCCGCCAGGTCCAGCTCCCCCTCGCCCGGCCGGCGCTCCTGCTGGCCGTCAACCAGGGCGTGGTGCTGGTCCTCGCCGTCGTCATCATCGGCGGCCTGGTGGGCGGCGGTGCCCTCGGCTACGACGTCGTCACCGGCCTCGCCACCGGAGACCTGGCCCTCGGCCTGGTCGCGGGTGTGGCCATCGTGTGCCTGGGCCTGATGCTCGACCGGGTCACCCAGCCCACGGAACGCCGCACGACGGGGAAGGGAGCCTGACCATGTCCCGTAAGCGCACCATGATCATCGGGGCGGCCGCGCTGGCCGGCACGGCGGTCCTCTCCCTCTCCCTGTCCTCCTGCGGCAAGGCCGACATGACCAAGCAGGCGTCGCCGTTCGCGGCGGCCAAGGGCTCCAAGTCGGTCACCCTGTCGGTGCAGACCTGGGTCGGCGCCCAGTCCAATGTCGCGGTCGCCAAGTACCTTCTCGAAAAGAAGATGGGCTACCACGTCGACACCGTCCAGGTGGACGAGATCCCCGCCTGGGACGCCCTCAGCCAGGGCCGGGTCGACGCGATCCTGGAGGACTGGGGCCACCCCGAGCAGGAACAGCGGTACGTCAAGGACAAGAAGACGATCACCGCGGGTGGCGGCAACGGCGTCACCGGCCACATCGGCTGGTACGTCCCCAAGTACTGGGCCGACAAGCACCCCGAGGTCAAGGACTGGAAGAACCTCAACAAGTTCGCCGACCAGCTCAAGACCTCGGAGAGCGGCAACAAGGGCCAGCTGATGGACGGTTCGCCGTCCTATGTCACCAATGACAAGGCGCTGGTGAAGAACCTCAAGCTCAATTACGAGGTCGTCTTCGCGGGCTCCGAGGCGGCGCAGATCACCCAGATCCAGCAGTTCGCCAAGCAGAAGAAGCCCTTCCTGACGTACTGGTACGAGCCGCAGTGGCTCTTCAATCAGGTGCCGATGGAGGAGGTCAAGCTTCCCAAGTACACCGATGCCTGTGCGGAGAAGGGCACCAAGGACCCCACGTCCATCGACTGTGCCTATCCGACCACGCCCCTCCAGAAGTACTTCAACACGGAATTCGCCAAGAAGGGCGGCAGTGCCGCGGCGTTCCTGAAGAACTTCAAGTGGACCAAGGACGACCAGAACGAGGTCTCCGAGTCGATCGCCTCGGGCGGTCTGTCCGCCGACGAGGCGGCGAAGCGCTGGGTGGAGAAGCACCCGGAGGTCTGGAAGAAGTGGCTGACTAAGAAGTAGCCGCACGGGAAGCGCGGAACCCGCGGGCAGTCGCACGGTGTGTGCGGCTGCCCGCGAGCGCGTTCCGGGGGCCTTGCGGGCCGGACTTACCCGTTCGGGTGGCGGCCGGCGAACCACCGCGCGGCGCGGCGCCCGGCCCAGAAGGCTGGGCAGCCGTCACCGACGAAAGGCCCGTCATGCCGCTGCCGCCGACCTGCCCCACCCCCGACTGCGACGACCGGCTGTGGAAGGACACCGCGCACACCAACACCGACTGGGACAACTGGCGCTGGTGGTGCTGCCGTTGCCGCAAACAGTGGTACCCCACCGCCGAACAGCTCCAGGACTTCCGCTACGGAACGAGCCGGCCCGCCGCGGCCCACCGGGACCCGCGGACGGCCCGCAGGTAGAGCGGCCACCGACTGGCCATCGATGGGGCGAAACGCTGTAAATGGGCCATTGTGGGCATAAGGGTCATCCCTCATAATCCGGAGGTCAGGTTCGGGCCGTGGCTTCGGTATCACCCCGGGAAGGTGGGGCTTCCAAGGCGCAGGGCGGCAAGGAGCAGCAGCAGGCGCACGACCGGCTGATCGCGGAGACGAAGGACCTCGCGAGGCAGCTCGACAAGCTCCGCAGCGCGGAGTGAACGCGCGGCGGGCCTGACGCTTTCAGTGCGGCGCGCCGCCGGCTCCGCCTGCGCGCCCGCACCGGCTCCACCGCCGGCGGGCCTGCGCATCCGCTGAGCTGCGGGGCCGGCTGCCCGGCCCGCCGGTGTCGATGACGTGTCTGACCTCCGCGCGCCGTGGGTGCCGCGCGACCACCAACTCCGCGTCATCCGCGGCGAGTCGGCCCGAGGCGGGCCGCTCCGGCCGGAACAGGACCGGCGAAGGTGACATTGCGGTACGTCCCGTCCCCGGCCGGTGCCATGCGGCCGGGACCTGGTTGCCCGGCGGCCCTGGAGTGACGGCATAGTAGGGCGCAGCCCGATGAGGGACATGACAATTAACGGTGGCAACGGTGCGCTGTCGCGCTCGGCGCCGCCCCGTACCAGGGGGACTCCCGCTCCATGCCATCCATCCGCCGCTCCACCGCCGCGGCCGCGGCACTCGTCGCACTGCTCGCGGGCACCGTCACCGCCTGCGGCCCCGACGGCGGTGCGGCCGCCGACCAGAAGGACCGGGCCGACGGGGGCTTCAAGCTCCCCAAGGGCGCGCCGACCAGCCTGGACGATCTGAAGAAGTGGAAGGACGGCGGCTGGCAGGACTGGGACAAGTGGGCCCGCGACGCCAAGGACTTCGCCAACCCGATCATCAAGGACCACTGGAAGTCGGACCGGCTGGCCAAGGCGAAGACCTCGCCGGAGATCGGCGTCAAGGCCACCGGCACGGGAAGCGAGTTCGACGGTACGGACCCCGAGCCGCGGCCGGTCACCGCCGAGCAGGTCGCCCGGCCGTACCACCAGCACATGGCCCCGGTCGGGAAGATCTTCTTCGACAGCCCGAAGGGCCCGATGGTCTGCTCCGGCACGATCGTCGAGGACCCGGCGCACCCGGGCAAGTCCAACCTGGTGTGGACCGCGGGCCACTGTGTGCACTCCGGCAAGCAGGGCGGCTGGATGCGCAACATCGTCTTCGTGCCGTCCTACAACGACAACGGCGTGCCGATGAACCAGGTCAACAGCACGCCCGCCCAACAGGTCACGCCCTACGGCCGGTTCTGGGCCGACTGGATCACCACCTCCGGTGAGTGGATCAAGATGGGCAGCGAGAAGTCCGGCAACGGCGGCTCCGCCTACGACTTCGCCGTGCTGCACGTCAAGCCGGAGAACGGCAGCGGCAAGTCCCTCCAGGAGACCGTCGGCAACGCCGCCCGGGTCTGGTTCAACGCCCCCGCCGCGAACCAGATCGGCTCCCTGGACGCCTTCGGCTACCCCGCGGCTCCCCCCTACGACGGCGCGCGCATGATGAACTGCCCCGCCCGCCCCGGCCGCCTCGTCATGCAGCAGGGCACACCCGCCATGAACCGCATCGGCTGCACCATGACCGGCGGCACCTCCGGCGGCGGCTGGTTCGTCAACCGCGGCGGCAAGCTGACCCTGGTGTCCAACACCTCGATCAGCTCCAACGCCCACACCTGGCTGGCCGGCCCGCACCTGGGCCCGGAGGCCCAGCAGGTCTTCGCCAACATCAGCCAGAAGTTCGCGAACCGGTAGGGGGGCGCGGAGGCGGCGAGGAGGGCGCGGAGACGGCGGAGGGCCCCGACGCCGCGCCCACCGCCGCCACACCCACCGCCGCTGCCCCACAAGGCCGCTACCCCAGAGGCGGCAGCGCCCGGCACAGTGCCTCCAGGGCGGCGGGGAAGGCGCTGTCGCTGGGGGCCGCATAGCCGACGACCAGGCCGTGGTGGGGGGCCATGGTGGCCTCGGGGTGGCGGTAGTCGGACAGGCCGTCGAGGGCCAGGCCCTGCCAGCGGGCGGCGCTCAGGGCCGCTTGTTCGTGCAACTCGCCCGCGCCATCGGGGAGTTGGAGGACGGCGTGCAGGCCGGCGGCGATGCCGGTGACGGTGAGGTGTGGGGCATGGCCGGTCACCGCGTCGATCAGCTGGTCGCGGCGCCGGCGGTAGCGCTGGCGCATCCGGCGGATGTGCCGGTCGTAGGCGCCGTGGGCGAGGAACTCGGCGAGGGTGAGCTGGTCGGTGACGCCCGCCCAGCCCTCGCGCTCGCCCTTTGCCTCCAGTACGGCGTCGACGAGGCGGTCCGGAAGCACCATCCAGCCCAGCCGCACCGCGGGGGAGAGGCTCTTGCTGACCGAGCCGATATGGAGGACGCGCTCCGGATCCAGGCCCTGGAGGGCCCCGACGGGCTTGCGGTCGTAACGGAACTCCCCGTCGTAGTCGTCTTCGAGGAGGTAGCTTCCGCTCTCCCGCGCCCAGTTGATGACCGCGGCGCGCCGGTCGGGGTGCAGCGGCACACCGAGCGGAAACTGGTGAGCCGGGGTGAGCAGCGCCGTCTGCACGCCGTGGGCCGCGGCCAACTCCGCGCTGTCGGCGCCGTGTGCGTCGATGCCGAGGGGGTGGGTGCGCAGGCCGGCGGTGGCCAGGAGCCGGCGGTGGAACGGCAGACCGTAGGACTCGACGGCGAGCGGCCCGGGGAGCACGGCGGGCAGCAGCAGACGCAGCGCGTGGGCGAAGCCGGAGCAGATCACGATGCGTTCGGGGTCGGTGCGTACGCCACGGGTGCGCGCCAGGTAGTCGGCGAGGGCGCGGCGCAGTTCGGGGCGGCCGCGCGGGTCGCCGGGGCCGAACGCGTCGTGCGGGGCGGCGGTCAGCGCACGGCGGGCGGCGGCGAGCCAGGCGGTGCGCGGAAAGGACGCGGCGTCGGGCCGGCCCTGGAGGAGGTTGTGCGTGGGGCGGCTCGCCGGGGCGCGGTGGGCCGGGGCCCGGGTGGGCGTCAGCGGCTTCGCACGGTGGGCGACGCGGGTGCCGGAGCCCTGCCGTGCGCTGAGCCAGCCCTCGGCGACCAGTTCGGCGTAGGCGTCGGCGACGGTGTTACGGGCGATGCCGAGGTCGGCGGCGAGCGAGCGGTAGGGCGGCAGCCGCGTACCGGGGGCGAGCCGCCCGGACCGTACCGCGTCCCGCAGCGCCCGGATGAGGACGGCGCGGCGGCCGCCGGGTCCGGTCAGCTCCAGATGCAGATCGGCGCCCAGGCTCTCGGCGAGATTGACCCATGATTCCGGCATGGGAATGCACCCTACAGCCGGTCGCCTGCCCTTCTAGATTCAAGGCATGACGAACGAAGCGCAGATCGACACGGCAGACAACACGGCAGACAACACGGCACGGATCACGGCTCGGACCGACGGAGCGAAGGTGGCGGACGAGATGGCGGGACGCAGCCCCCGGGTCAATTTCGCGAAGGCCGCGCCGAAGGCGTTCAAGGCGCTGATCGGCTTTGACGCCGCGGCCCGTGAGGGTCTCGATCCGGCCCTCGTGGAACTGGTCCAGATCCGGTCCTCGCAGCTCAACAAGTGCGCGTACTGCCTGCACATGCACACCACCGACGCCCGTAAGGCCGGGGAGAGCGAGGAACGCCTGCACATGGTCGCCGTCTGGGAGGAGGCCGCCCACTTCTTCACTCCCAAGGAGCGGGCGGCCCTCGCCCTCACCGAGGCCGTGACCCTGGTGGCGCAGGGCGGTGTCCCGGACGAGGTCTACCGGCGCGCCGCCGCCCACTTCGACGAGCCGGAACTGGCCCGTCTGCTGGCCCTGATCTTCACCATCAACACCTGGAACCGGCTCGCCCTGAGCACGGGGAAGGTGGCGGGGACGGACGAGCGGTAGGGCTCAGCCCTCCGCCGCCGGCTCCCCTCCCAGCTCCTCCCGCAGTCGCTCCGCCATCCCCGTCAAGGCCGCCATCGCCCGCTGCTGGAGTCCGGGGCCGAAGGTGATCCTGGCCGCGCCCAGGGCGCCGAGTTCGCGGGGTGCGGGGCCGTCGGGGGTCACCACGGCATTGACCGGGAGGCCGATGGCGCCGGCCAGGTCGGCCAGCAGGGGCGGCGGGGCCAGGATCGGGTAGACGCAGTCGGCACCGGCCGCGGCGTACAGGCGGCCGCGGCGGACCGTCTCGTCCTTGTCCGGAGCGCCGTGCAGGTAGGTGTCGATCCTGGCGTTGATCACCAGGGCGTCGCCCGCCTCGGCGCGTACCTCGGCCAGCCAGTCGGCCTGCTGGTGCGCGTCCCGTAGTTGGCCGGTGGCGTGGTCGGTGTCCTCCAGGTTGCAGCCCACCGCCCCGGCGTCCGCGAGCCGGCCCACCAACTCCCGGGCGGACAGGCCGTATCCGGCTTCCACGTCCGCCGACACCGGGATGTCGACGGCGCGGGCGATACGGCGGACGGCGGCGAACATCTCGTCGGGCGGGGTCGCGCCGTCCGCGTGGCCGAGGGAGGCCGCGACGCCCGCGCTGGGGGTGGCCAGCGCCGGGAAACCGGCGTCGGCGAAGACCTGGGCGCTCGCCGCGTCCCACGGGCCGGGGAGGACCAGCGGCAGGTCGGGGCCGTGGTGCAGGGCACGGAGCACGGTGGCCGTCATGACGCACCTCCGGCCGGCGCCGCTTCGGCCGGGACCGCTTCGGCCGGGGCCAGACTCGCCCCCACCGGTATACGGGCCGCGACATTGATCCGGTTCCAGGAGTTGATCGCGGTGATCAGGGCGATGAGGCGGACGAGGTCGGCGTCCTCGAAGTGCGCCGCGGCCCGGTCGTAGACCTCGTCCGGGACGAAGCCGTCGGTCAGCAGGGTCACCGCCTCGGTGAGGGCGAGGGCCGCCCGCTCCTTGGGGGAGTAGAGACCGGTGGCCTCCTCCCAGGCGCCGAGGAGGGCGATCCGCTCGTCGGTCTCCCCGGCCTTGCGGGCGTCCGTGACATGCATATCGAGGCAGAACGCGCAGTGGTTGAGCTGCGAGGCCCGGATGAGGAGGAGCTCGACCAGGGACCGGTCGAGGCCCTTCGTGGCGGCCCGGGTCAGTGCCAGCAGCGGGCCATGGATGCCGGGCGCGAGCCGGTAGAAGGGGAGACGCGGGGTCTCGGTCGCCGTCATGCCTGCCCCGGGGCCATGCGGGTGGCGACGCCGAAGCGGTTCCAGGCGTTGATGGTGGTGATCAGGGCGATGAGCTGGGCGAGTTCGGTGTCGCCGAAGTGGCCCGCGGCGCGGTCGTAGACGGCGTCCGGGACGAAGCCGTCGGTGAGGAGGGTGATCGCCTCGGTGAGGGCGAGGGCGGCCTGCTCCTTGTCGGTGTAGTGGCCGGCGGCCTCCTCCCAGGCGTTGAGGAGGTAGACGCGCTGCTCGGTCTCGCCGGCCTCGCGGGCGTCCTTGATGTGCATATCGATGCAGAAGGCGCAGTGGTTGAGCTGCGACGCACGGATCTTGACCAGCTCGACCAGCGTCGGGTCGAGGCCCTGCTTCGCCGCCGCATCCAGCGCGATCATGGCCTTGTAGACGTCCGGCGCGAGTTTCGCCCAGTGCAGCCGGGGGCCGTGCCGGTGCGGGGCGCCCTCCGCCGTCCCGGAGGCCGTGGCCGGTGTCGTCGTGCGTGCTGTTGGTGTGGTCGTCATGGCTACGACGCTACGGCGGCAATGGCACAGCTGTATGGTCCACTTCCATGGGGAATTCCTGGGCCACTTTCGGTCGCGATCTGCACCTCGACCTCACCGGCCCCGGCGGGCTGCGGGCCGCGCTGCTGCACGCCCTGCGGGAGGCCGTACGGTCCGGCCGGCTGACCCCCGGCACCCGGCTGCCGTCCTCCCGCTCGCTCGCCGCCGACCTCGGCATCGCCCGCAACACCGTCGCCGACGCCTACGCCGAACTCGTCGCCGAGGGCTGGCTGAGCGCACGGCAGGGCTCCGGCACCCGCGTGGCGGAGCGGGTCCTGCCGCGCGCCACGCCCGTCTCGCGGCGCACCCCGGGCCCGGCCGGCCGCGCCGACCGGCCGCGCTTCGACCTCATGCCGGGCACCCCCGATGTCTCCGCCTTCCCCCGCACCGCCTGGCTCGCCGCCGCCCGCCGCGCCCTGACCACCGCCCCCAGCGAGGCATTCGGCTACGGCACCCCGAGCGGCCGCCCCGAACTCCGCACCGTCCTCGCTGACTACCTCGCCCGCGCCCGCGGGGTACGCGCCGACCCCGACCGCATCGTCATCTGCGCCGGCTTCATGCAGGGGCTGGCGCTGCTCAGCCGGGCGCTGGGCACCGGGCGGCTGGCCGTCGAGTCGTACGGCCTGGACTTCCACCGCGCCGTCATCACCCGCGCCGGCCTGGCCACCGTCCCGCTCCTCGTGGACGAACGCGGCGCCCGCACCGAGGAGCTGGCCGGGCTCGACGACGTACGGGCGGCGCTGCTCACCCCCGCCCATCAGTTCCCCACCGGTGTCCCGCTGCACCCCGACCGCCGCGCCGCCGCCGTCAACTGGGCGCGGTCCACCGGGGGTTTCATCCTGGAGGACGACTACGACGGCGAGTTCCGCTACGACCGCCAGCCGGTCGGCGCGCTCCAGGGGCTGGACCCCGACCACGTCGTCTACCTGGGCACCGCCAGCAAGAGCCTCGCCCCCGCGCTGCGGCTGTCCTGGATGGTGCTGCCGGACCGGCTGGTCGACCCGGTGCTGGCGCTCAAGGGCACCGGCGAATGGCAGTCCGGCACCCTGGACCAGCTCACCCTCGCCGAATTCCTGTCCTCCGGCGCCTACGACCGCCATCTGCGCGGCATGCGGCTGCGCTACCGGCGGCGCCGCGACCAGCTGGTGGCCGCCCTGGCCGACCGCGCGCCCCACGTCCATGTCTCCGGCATCGCCGCCGGACTCCACGCCGTGCTGGAACTCCCGCCCGGCACCGAGCAGTCCATCATCCAGGGCGCCCGCTGGCAGGGCCTCGCCCTGGAGGGCCTGAGCCGCTTCCACGACCCCGCCGCCCCATCGGCCTCCCGCGACGCCCTGGTGGTGGCCTACGGCACCCCGCCCGACCACTCCTTCACCCACGCCCTGGACGCCCTGCTCAGGGCGCTGCCGCCGGGGGAGTGACGGACGGCCGTGCACCGGCGCCCGCTGCCGGTTCTCAGCTGCCCTACAACTCCCGGACGAACGACACCCGGTCCAGCCCCGGCCCGTCGTAGTCGCCGTGCACCGGGACGCCGTCATCGTCGATCCGGTCGCCCGGCTCCAGCTGGAATCCCATCCGGGTGTGGTACGCGATGGAGTTGCGGTTGTTGGGGCTGGTGATGCAGCGGACCTGGCTACGGCCGGCCGCGCGGGCCGTAGTGAAGAAGCGGTCGTAGAGGGTGCTGCCCATGCCCTCCCGCCGGCCCTCCGGGCACACGCCCGCGAAGTGGATGTACGCGGTCCGGGGGTCCGTCTGGGACAGGAAGCCGATCAGAAAGGCGTGCAGGGTCTGGTCGGGCCGCTCGACCAGGAAGCTGGTGTCGGCGAAGTGCTGAAGCCAGAGGCGCGGTACGAGCAGCCGGCGCTGCTGCGCGCCCGCTTCGCCGCCCAGACCGTCCCACCAGTCGCCGAGGGCCTGCTGAAGCCGCGCGTGATCGGCGGGAACCGGGCGGCGCAACGTCAGCTGTCCGGGCAGCTGTTCCAGTGCTCGGGCGTGCTGGGTCATGGTCTGGCTCCTCCGTCCTCGGGGGTGAACGGGATCTTGCCCCGATCCATTGACCAGCGTAGACGGCGGTTGATCCGGACGGCTGGCGAAAAGTCGCCTCTCGCCCGACCAACTCCCTTGCGTAGATAGCCGGTTGAGGCCACAAGAGGGAGAGGAGTCGCCCCGCTCGCCCGACCCCGCGAATGCGTTGCGCTGGCAAATCAAGCGAATGGCCGGCCACTCCCCACCCGCGTACGCCGCGGCACTCAACTGCGCGGTTGCACAACGGCGTTGAGGGTGGTGCCGGCGCCGCTCCCGGCGGCGTCCCGTACTGACCGCACGTCACCAGTGCCGACGCCTGTCACGACTGCGCCCGGTGGCGCGCGCCCCGCTGTGTCCTGGGCGCCTCTTCGCGCTGCGCCATTCAGGGTAAATGGGTGTGACGCCTATGGCGTGGCGGCATGATCGGCGCGCCTACTGATGCTATCGACCGGCGGGTTGCCTACCTGGCGGATGGCGTTGGTATGCAGGTGCGAATCAACGTCGCTGTCATTACCAAGCCTGGTCCCCAGGTTGATGCCCACTTCCCGCAGAACCACAAGCTCCGCGGGGAGCGGAACGGCCCGCCTACATCCAGCAACCGGAGGGCCATAGCATGGCACCCACCTTCACTTTGGCGTCCGCAGCGCCAAACCCGGCTGTCTTCGGACAGCCGGTGACGCTGACCGCCACCGTCATTCCACTGGGCCTGGGGACACCCACCGGCACCGTGACCTTTGTCGTCGCCGGCGGACCCACCCTGACCGCACCGCTCGTAGGTGGCACCGCGACCGTCACCACGACCGGTATCCCCATCGGTTTTCATACCTTCACTGCGAACTACAACGGCAGCCCCCAATTCTCACCGTCCAGCGGCCTCGGGTCCATCACGATCGTCAAGGCGTCGACCTCCACCGTGGTGACCTCGTCGCCGGACCCGTCGAACTTCGGACAGCCGGTCTCCATCACCGCCACCGTCTCGCCGGTCGCGCCCGGTGCGGGCACCCCGACCGGCACGGTCACCTTCGTCATCGCCGGTGGCGGGGGCGGCACCCTGACCGCCCCGCTCGTCGGTGGCACGGCGACCGTCACCACCAGCAGTCTCACCCCGGGCACCCATCTCATCACCGCGACATACAGCGGCAATGCGCAGTTCAATGCGTCGTCCGGGACCGATACGCAGACGGTGCAGCAGGTCCTGACGCCGACGACCACCACGGTCACCTCGTCCCCCGACCCGTCGGTCTTCGGACAGCCGGTGACCTTCACGGCCACCGTCGCACCCGTCCCGCCCGGCTCGGGCACCCCGACCGGGACGGTCACCTTCGTCATCAGCGGTACCGGGGGCGGCACGCTGACCGCCCCGCTCGTCGGCGGCACGGCGACGGTCACCACCAGCAGCCTCGGTGTGGGCCCCCACACCGTTACCGCGACCTACAGCGGCAGCGGCAGCTTCGCGCCGTCGAGCGGTACCGACACCCAGACGGTCAACAAGGCGTCGACGACGACCACGGTCACCTCGTCGCCGGACCCGTCGGCGGTCGGCCAGTCGGTGACGTTCACGGCCACGGTCGCCCCGGTGGCGCCGGGTGCGGGGACGCCGACGGGCACGGTCACTTTCGTCATCAGTGGTGGTCCGACGCTGACCGGCACCCTCTCCGGGGGCACGGCGAGCGTCAGTACCAGTTCCCTTTCCGCCGGTACGCATACGGTCACCGCGACCTATAGCGGTGATGCCAACTTCAACTCCTCCGTGGGCACGGACACCCAGACGGTGGGCCAGGCAGCGACGACCACCACGGTGACGTCCTCGCCGGACCCGTCGGTCGTCGGCCAGTCGGTGACCTTCACGGCCACGGTCGCCCCGGTGCCGCCGGGTGCGGGCACCCCGACCGGCACCGTCACTTTCGTCATCTCCGGTGGCCCGACGCTGACCGGCACCCTCTCCGGGGGCACGGCGACCGTCAGCACGAGTGCCCTTTCCGCCGGTACGCATACGGTCACCGCGACCTATAGCGGCGACGCCAACTTCACCTCGTCGGTCGGTACGGACACCCAGACGGTGAACCAGGCAGCGACGACCACCACGGTCACCTCGTCGCCGGACCCGTCGGTGGTGGGCCAGTCGGTGACCTTCACGGCCACGGTCGCCCCGGTAGCGCCCGGCGCGGGGACGCCGACCGGGACGGTCACCTTCGTCATCTCCGGTGGTCCGACCTTGACCGGCACCCTCTCCGGAGGGACGGCGAGCGTCTCGACGAGCGCGCTGAGCGTCGGCACCCACACGGTCACCGCGACCTACAGCGGCGACGCCAACTTCACCTCGTCGGTCGGTACGGACACCCAGACCGTCAACCAGGCAGCGACCACCACTACGGTCACCTCGTTCCCCGACCCCTCCGTGGTGGGCCAGACGGTCAACTTCACGGCCTTTGTGGGGCCGGTGTTCCCCGGTGGCGGCGTTCCGACCGGAACCGTCGGTTTCGTCATCACGAACGGGGTCACCACGGTGTCCCTCACCGGCACCCTCGACGGCGCCGGCGTCGCGACCGTCAGCACCAACGGGCTGGTGACCGCGGGCACTTACACCGTCACCGCGACCTACGGCGGAGACGCGAACTACTCCGGCTCCAGTGACACCGACACCCAGACCGTGCTCCCGGCGCTGACGACCACGACGGTCACTTCGTCGCCGGACCCGTCCGTGGTGGGGCAGCCGGTAACCTTCACGGCCACCGTGGCGCCGGTGGCGCCCGGTGCGGGCACCCCGACCGGGACGGTCACTTTCGTCATCTCCGGTGGTCCGACCCTGACCGGCACCCTCTCCGGGGGGACCGCGAGCGTGACGACGAGCGCGTTGAGTGTCGGTTCGCACACGGTCACGGCGACCTACAGCGGCGACGCGAACTTCACCGCCTCGTCCGGTACGGACACCCAGACGGTCAACCAGGCAGCCACCACCACTACGGTCACCTCGGCGCCGGATCCGTCGGTGTTCGGTGAGCCGGTGACGTTCACGGCGACCGTCGCTCCGGTGGCGCCCGGTGCGGGCACCCCGACCGGGACGGTCACTTTCGTCATCTCCGGTGGTCCGACCTTGACCGGCACCCTGTCCGGCGGGACGGCGAGCGTCACGAGCAGCGCGTTGAGTGTCGGTTCGCACACGGTCACGGCGACCTACAGCGGCGACGCCAACTTCACTGCCTCGTCCGGTACGGACACCCAGACGGTCAACCAGGCAGCCACCACCACTACGGTCACCTCGGCCCCCGACCCGTCCGTGGTGGGGCAGCCGGTGACCTTCACGGCCACCGTCGCGCCGGTTTCGCCGGGTGCGGGTACGCCCACGGGCACGGTGACGTTCGTGGCGACGGACGGTGTGACCACGGTGACGCTGACCGGCACCCTCAGCGGCGGTACGACCAGCGTGACCACCAGTGGGCTGGTGACCGCCGGCGTGTACACCGTGACCGCGACCTACAGCGGCGACGCGAGCTTCGCCGGCTCGGTCGGTACGGACACGCAGACAGTTGGCCAGGCGTCGACGACCACGACGGTCACCTCGTCGCCGGACCCGTCGGTGTTCGGTGAGACGGTGACCTTCACGGCGACGGTCGCTCCGGTGGCGCCGGGCGCGGGTACTCCGACCGGGACGGTCACCTTCGTCGTCACCGGCGGTCCGACCCTGACCGGCACGTTGTCCGGCGGGACGGCGACCGTCTCGACGAACGCGTTGACCGTCGGCACCCACACCGTTACGGCGACGTACAGCGGCGACGCGAACTACTCCGGCTCCAGTGACACCGACACCCAGACCGTGCTTCCGGCGCTGACGACCACGACGGTCACTTCGTCGCCGGATCCGTCGGTGGTGGGGCAGCCGGTGACCTTCACGGCCACCGTCGCGCCGGTCGCGCCCGGTGCGGGCACGCCGTCGGGCACGGTGACGTTCGTGGCGACCGATGGTGTGACCACGGTGACGCTGACCGGCACCCTCAGCGGTGGTACGACCAGCGTGACCACCAGCGGTCTGGTGACCGCGGGCGTGTACGCCGTGACCGCGACCTACAGCGGTGACGGAAGCTTCGTCGGGTCGGTCGGCACGGACACCCAGACGGTAGGCCAGGCAGCGACGACCACTACGGTCACCTCGGCCCCCGACCCGTCGGTCTTCGGGGAGACGGTGACCTTCACGGCGACGGTCGCGCCGGTCGCGCCGGGCGCGGGCACCCCGACCGGGACGGTCACCTTCGTCATCAGCGGCGGCCCGACCCTGACCGGCACCCTCTCCGGCGGGACGGCGAGCGTCTCGACGAGTGCGCTGGGCGTCGGCACGCACACGGTCACCGCGACCTACAGCGGTGACGCCAACTTCAGCTCGTCGGTCGGTACGGACACCCAGACCGTGGGTCAGGCGGCGACCACGACCACGGTCTCCACGGCTCCGGATCCGTCCGTCGTGGGGGAGACGGTGACCTTCACCGCGACCGTCGCGCCGGTCGCGCCCGGTGCGGGTACACCGACCGGCACGGTCACGTTCGTGGCCACCGACGGTGTGACCACGGTGACGCTGACCGGCACCCTCAGCGGCGGTACCACCAGCGTCAGCACCAACGGGCTGGTGACCGCGGGCACTTACAACGTGACCGCGACCTACAGCGGCGACGCGAACTTCGCCGGCTCGGTCGGTACGGACACCCAGACGGTGGGCCAGGCGTCGACGACCACGACGGTCACCTCGGCCCCCGACCCGTCGGTGTTCGGTGAGACGGTGACCTTCACGGCGACGGTCGCACCGGTCGCGCCGGGCGCGGGCACTCCGACCGGGACGGTCACCTTCGTCGTCACCGGCGGCCCGACCCTGACCGGCACACTGTCCGGCGGGACGGCGACCGTCTCGACGAACGCGTTGACCGTCGGCACCCACACCGTCACGGCGACCTACAGCGGTGACGCCAACTTCACCGGGTCCAGTGGCACGGACACGCACACGGTGACCCTTGCGCTGACGACCACGACGGTCACCTCGTCGCCGGACCCGTCGGTGGTGGGGCAGCCGGTGACCTTCACGGCCACCGTCGCGCCGGTCGCGCCCGGTGCGGGCACGCCGTCGGGCACGGTGACGTTCGTGGCGACGGACGGTGTGACCACGGTGACGCTGACCGGCACCCTCAGTGGCGGTACGACCAGCGTGACCACCAGCGGTCTGGTGACCGCGGGCGTGTACGCCGTGACCGCGACCTACAGCGGTGACGGAAGCTTCGTCGGCTCGGTCGGCACGGACACCCAGACCGTGGGCCAGGCATCGACGACCACGACGGTCTCCACGACGCCGGACCCGTCGGTCGTGGGGGAGACGGTGACCTTCACGGCGACGGTCTCGCCGGTCGCGCCGGGTGCGGGTACGCCCACGGGCACGGTGACGTTCGTGGCGACGGATGGTGTGACCACGGTGGCGCTGACCGGCTCGCTCAGTGGCGGTACGACCAGTGTGAGCACCAGCGGTCTGGTGACCGC
>NZ_JBHXFI010000001.1:126443-280486 GCF_042724075.1 Streptomyces sp. NPDC127097
ACTTCACGTCGTCGGTCGGCACCGACACCCAGACTGTCAACCAGGCGTCGACGACGACGGCGGTCTCCACGTCGCCGGACCCGTCGGTGGTCGGAGAGTCGGTGACCTTCACGGCGACGGTCTCGCCGGTCGCGCCGGGTGCGGGTACGCCCACGGGCACGGTGACGTTCGTGGCGACGGATGGTGTGACCACGGTGGCGCTGACCGGCTCGCTCAGTGGCGGTACGACCAGTGTGAGCACCAGCGGTCTGGTGACCGCGGGCACTTACAACGTGACCGCGACCTACAGCGGTGACGCGAACTTCACGTCGTCGGTCGGCACCGACACCCAGACTGTCAACCAGGCGTCGACGACGACGGCGGTCTCCACGTCGCCGGACCCGTCGGTGGTCGGACAGTCGGTGACCTTCACGGCCACGGTGGCCCCGGTGGCGCCCGGCAGCGGCGTCCCGACGGGCACGGTCACGTTCGTCGCTACGGACGGTGTGACCACGGTGGCGCTGACCGGCTCGCTCAGTGGCGGTACGACCAGCGTCAGCACCAACGGGCTGGTGACCGCGGGCACTTACAACGTGACCGCGACCTACAGCGGTGACGCGGACTTCACGTCGTCGGTCGGCACCGACACCCAGACCGTGGGTCAGGCGGCGACCACGACCACGGTCTCCACGGCTCCGGACCCGTCCGTCGTGGGGGAGACGGTGACCTTCACCGCGACCGTCGCGCCGGTCGGGCCGGGGGCGGGTACGCCGACCGGCACGGTCACGTTCGTGGCCACCGACGGGGTGACCACGGTGACGCTGACCGGCACCCTCAGCGGCGGCACCACCAGCGTCAGCACCAACGGTCTGGTGACCGCGGGGGCTTACGCGGTCACGGCGACCTACGGCGGCGACGCCAACTTCCTCGGTTCGGTGGGCGCGGACACCCACGTCGTGACCCAAGGGGCGACGACCACCACGCTGACGTCGGCGCCGGACCCGTCGGTGTTCGGGGAGACGGTGACCTTCACGGCCGTCGTCGCTCCGGTCGCACCGGCCACCGGTACCCCGACCGGCACGGTGACCTTCGTCGTCACCGGTGGCCCGACGCTGACCGCCACCCTGTCCGGCGGCACGGCGACCGCCACCACCAATGCGGTGGCGGTGGGGACCTCCACGGTCACGGCCACCTACAGCGGTGACGCCTCCTTCACCGGTTCCGCCGGCACCGACACCCAGACGGTGACGCAGGCGGCGACCACGACCACGGTCTCCTCGTCGCCCGACCCGTCGGTGTTCGGGGAGACGGTCACGATCACCGCCACGGTCGCCCCGGTGGCGCCCGGTTCCGGGACGGTGACCGGAACGGTGACCTTCACCATCGACGGAGCGGGCGGCGGAACGCAGACCGCCACCGTCTCCGGGGGCGTGGCCACCATCACCACCAGCACCCTCGAAGCCGGACCCCACAACGTCTTCGCCACTTACAGCGGAGACGCCAACTTCACCGGTTCCACCGGCACCGACATCCACACGGTCAGCCAGAGCGCGACCACCACGACCGTGACCTCGTTCCCCGACCCGTCCAACGCCGGTGACACGGTGGCGTTCCTGGCCTTCGTACAGCCCGTGGCGCCCGGCAGCGGAACCCCGACCGGCACGGTGACCTTCACCGTCACCGACGGGGTGACCACCGTGACGCTGACCGGCACGCTCGACGGTGACGGGGTCGCCGCCGCCAGCGCGCCGCTGGCCACGGCGGGCACCTACACCGTCACGGGCGTCTACGCCGGTGACACCAACTTCACCGGCTCCTCCGACACCGACACCCAGACCGTCAACGGCGCCTGACGCGCCGCTCCCTGCCCGCCGCGCCGGGCCGTCCTCACCCGAGGGCGGCCCGGCGCCCGACTGTCGCTTCGCCTCGCCCCCCGGCCCCTCCCCATCACCCCTCCCCATCACCCTCCCCCTCGCCTCTCCGCCCGCTTCGTCCGGGACCGTCGCGGATGCCCGGGGCCTCGTCGCGGGGCGGATCGCACCGCGTTGCCAGCGGCCCGCGGGCGCCGTCTACGCTGTCCGTGCTCAGACAAAGATCCACGGGGGAAAGGCGAAATCATGGCCGAGAAGGCACGCCGGAGGCTGCGGTCCAGCACGGTGATCCTGGGAGGCATGGGCGCGCTCGCCGCCGCCCTCACGTCCTGCGGCTCCGAGCCCGACAAGCGCTGCGTCGACCGCAACAGCTACGACGCGATCAAGGGCTACCGCGTCGTCGACTCCAAGAACTGCTCGGCGAGCGGCAGCTCCTCGTCCGGAAGCAGTGGTTCCAGCAGTGGCGGATACGGCAGCGCCGGCCGCGGCAAGCAGCGCGTCGACGGCCAGTGGTACTACGACCCGAGCAACAAGGGCGGCTCGTACGCCGACAGCGGCACGTTCAGCAAGAGCACGGCCGTCAACCGCGGCGGCTTCGGCTGCTCGGGCTCGCACGGCAGCGGCGGCGGCCGGCACGGCTCCTTCGGCGGCTGAGCGGACGCGGCCGGCATGCGACGCCACACCATCGAGCCGCGCCCCGACTGGCAGCAGACCGTCGAGGCGCAGGGCCTGATCTACCCGCTGACCCGTTACCCGGACGACTCGCTGCGCCCCTACTGGGACGAGAGCGCGTACTACTCCTTCACCCTCCCCGAGGTCGAGGCCCTGGAGGAGGTCGTCGAGGAGCTGCACGGCATGTGCCTGGCCGCGGCCGCGCACCTCGTCGAACAGGACCGCTTCGCCGACCTCGGCATCGAGGACCCGCGCCTGGCCGGGCTGATCGCCGAGTCCTGGCGCCGCCGCGACGAACTCCCCTCCCTCTACGGGCGGTTCGACCTGCACTACGACGGCAGCGGCCCGGCCAAGATGCTGGAGTACAACGCCGACACCCCGACCTCGCTGGTCGAGGCCGCCAGCCCGCAGTGGTTCTGGATGGAGGAGCGCTTCCCCGGCGCCGACCAGTGGAACTCCCTCCACGAGCGGCTGGTGGCGGCCTGGAAGCGGCAGGCCCCGCTGCTGCCGCCCGGCGCACCGCTGCACTTCGCGCACTCGGCGGGCGACGAGCTCGGCGAGGACCTGATGACCGTCGCCTACCTGGAGGAGACGGCCCAGCAGGCGGGCCTGGAGACGGTCGCCATCTCCATGGAGGACATCGGCTGGGACCGGCTGTCGGGCCGCTTCGTCGACCAGCGGCTGCACTTCATACGGGCCTGCTTCAAGCTCTACCCGTGGGAGTGGCTGGCCACCGACGACTTCGGCCCGCACGTCCTGGACACCCTCGACAACGGCGGCGGCACCGGCTCCACCCTCTGGATCGAACCCGCCTGGAAGATGCTGCTCTCCAACAAGGCGCTGCTGGCGATCCTGTGGGAGCTCTACCCCGGCCATCCGAACCTGCTGCCCGCCTACCTCGACGGCCCGCGCGAGCTGGCGCACACCCGGGGCTACGTCGCCAAGCCGCTGCTCGGCCGCGAGGGCGCCGGCGTCACCCTGCACGAGCCCGGCGCCGAACCGGTCCTGCGGGGCCCCGACGACCCCTGCTGCTACCAGGAACTGGCCCCCCTGCCGGACTTCGACGGCAACCGCGTCGTCCTCGGCGCCTGGGTCGTCGAGGACGAGGCCGCGGGCCTCGGCATCCGGGAATCGGCGGGGCCGGTCACCGACGAGTATGCGCGGTTCTTGCCGCATGTGATCCGCTGAATCGGCCGGGGCGACCGGCCAGTGGGAGGAGAGCCCTCGGCATTCGCGACTACTTGTTGTCGCTTTCCCCGCCACTGGGTTGCGGGTCGCGGGTCGCGCGGTGTGCGACTGAAGTGCCTCATGTTGGCCGGTGAGGACAACGTTCGCGTTGCCCGGTACGGACGGCCAAGGACCGTGAAACACTGTGAGTATGCGTTTCACCAATGATGAGGAGACGGGGTGCCTGAGCTCGGAGGCTTCGTCCCGGCAGGCATCACGTGACACCGTAACAGTGGAGATCGTCTATTCCCTTTTCACCGGGGCGATCATTGCCGCACTGCTATTTTTTGCAGTTGCCTCTCCCGCATTCATCTGGGAATTAAGCAGAGGGTGGCATTCGGCTGTGATGGGGATGGCTTCGGCGCTTGCGGTGGGGGGTTTTGTCTACAGGGTGGTGTCGGTGCTTGTGCGGCTGAGGAAAGTGGCGGAGTGAAAGGCGCGGAGGCTCCAGTAAATGGAGCGCTCCGCGCCTCTTTGCTACGCTACGCCGTTCCTGTTGATCCCACAGTATTCCAGTGGTCCGTTGGCTCCACTCGTCAGGCAGGTCTTGAGTATGACCTTGGTGCCTTCCGGGAGGTCCACGTTCTCGCGGACCATGCGGCTCCGCGGTCGGCGGGCTGTCGTTCCGGCGACTCAGATTGCCATGGCTTCGACGTCGTCCGGGGCATCCTGGCCGAGAGCGGTCAAGCGCCCGCCCCGGCTCCTGGCCACCCGGCGGACATCGGCAAGGCTTGCGGTTAATTCCACGGCCAGCAGGTGCAGTTCCCCGGGCGTCCAGGCCCGTGCGGCAAGCACTTGGCGGGCCTCGTCGAGGAGATCGTCGGCCGAGCTGAGCTGTTCCTCCTCCATCTGGTCGGCGATGCGGGAGACATATCCGGTCCCGTCGCCTGCCACGAAGCACGGTTTGCCGTCCGGGCCGGTCCACGGCAGCAGCCGGACGAAGACCCGCGCTGTAGCGTGGGGCATGTCGTCAACTCCCTTGTAGTTGAGGGCCACGCCCCCGGGCCGTCCACCACGGTCGCGGGGGTCCTCACTGCCGTGCGAGGAGGGCCCTTCCTCGCTCTAGGCAACCGCTCCGCTACGCCCAGCGGTACGGTGGCAGTGGAAGCGGCTTTTAAGAGCTTTAAGTGCTCGTGCACCGCGGGGAGTTGAGGGCCAGTGGGCACTCGGGAACCGAACCGGCACCTTGAACGGCTCTACCGGCAGACCGGCTGGACGCTGCGACAGTTCGTCCAGGCCGTGAACCGCATCGGCACCGAGCGGGGAACCCCGCTCAAGTACCGCGAGCCGTCGGCCCATCAGTGGCGCCAAGGGCACCTGCCGAAGGAGCAGGTCAGACCGCTGATCGTGGAGGCCCTGGCGCGGAAGCTGGGACGTCCGGTCACGCATGCCGAGGTGGGATTCCCCGCACCGGTCAATAGCTCCGATGCCACTCCGGGCACGGTTGAAGGGCTGATCGATCTCGGCACGGGAGATATGGACCCGTCGCGTCGCAGCGTCCTCGGTATAAGTCTTTTTTCCGTTGCGCTGACGGTACCCAATTGGCCGGATGTGGTAGGCAGAATGGAAACCGTTCAGAACGGCCGGCCCCGGCGCATTGGCATGCCGGAGGTCGACATGGTCATTGCCATGACCGAACGAGTGTCAGAACTGGACGACCAATTCGGCGGGCGCCATGCCCGTCCGATGGCAGCGGCTTTCTTGGTGAACACAGTTGCCCCGTATCTACGGGCTGACGCCTCCGAGCCGGTACGCAAAGCGATGATGTCGGCTGCTGCTGATCTGTGCTATCTCACGGGGTACATGGCGGTGGACGAAGGCGTTCACGGCCTTGCGCAACAGTATTACCTCAAGGCGTTGGAACTTGCCGGAGCAGCAGAGGATCACTTGACGTACTGCACAACGCTTCGGGGAATGAGTGTGCAGGCGGTTGACCTACGGCACGGCAGGCAGGCAATGCGGCTCGCTGACGCTGCGGCTGCCGCTTCTCCGCAAGCCGGCCCGCGAATGCGAGCCTTCCTTGCCGGGCAGCAAGCGCACACCTCCGCACAAATCGGCGACCACAGCAATGCGCTGATGTACCTACGAGAGGCCGAGGTGGCCATGGAGAGGGCTGAGTCCAGGGGGAAGGCGTTCGGCTCATACGATCCGGCAGCCCTGAATTACCACACCAGCCAGGTCCGGTACGAACTCGGCGATGTTCCCGGCTCCATCAAGGCCATGCAGGAATCGGACAAGGTGCGCTACAGCGTTTACCGTCGCGCTCGCGTACGCCATCGCGCCACCCTGGCCGAGCGGCAACTGGAAATCGGCCACCTAGAAGCAGCATGCGCAACATGGCATCTCGCCCTGGACGATTACCCTCTGGTGCAGTCGGGGCGGGCAGATCAGCGCATGCAAACAATGTTCAAACTCATCCGCCCCCACCTCAAGAACCACGCCGCCCGGGAACTCCACGAACGCGCCCGGCTCGTCACCCCGGCCTCACTCCTGGCCTAGGAGGGGCACGGGCCCGGGCAGAACGTACGCCGGCCTCAGCCCTGATCTATGAGCACAGGGCCGCCGAGCGTCCGCATGTCGTAGGGGTGGAGCCAGGGGCCCCAGGTGCCGGCCTCGATCGCGTCGATCGCTGTCAGCGCGTCGGATGCGTTCTTGCAGCGGGGGTGCTGCACGGCAAAGGCCGCGAGGCGGGCGCGCAGGGTAGGCAGCCAGGCGGCGATGAGCTGTGGGTCGCCGTCGTACCACCAGGTGAACTTCAGCTCTTCCCAGAGGAGTTCGGTGGCCCAGCCGAAGGCGAGACGGACCACACCGGCGTCCGCTTCGGGACCGGCGAGCCCGGCGATGTGGTCCAGCCACGGCTCCAGGGAACCCGTCGCATGAGCGATTCCCTCCATCAGACGGGTGATCTCCCAGTACGGCCGGCCGTCGGTCACGGCGACATGCAGCAGCGCCCGGAAGGCCCGCCCGACCGCGGCGCGCTCGGCCACGGGCCAGTCCGCGAGCCGGGCACCGCGGCGGCCGAGGCGCCCCATCACATCCGACGGGTCGGTGCCGTCCCCATCCGGTCCCCAGCGGCGCAGCGCACGAGGGATGAAGCGGCGCCACAGGACGGAGTATTGGTCCTCGTCCCAGTGGCTGGCGACCTCACACATGAAGTGCCCAAGAAGATCGTCCGGCACATCGGCAGGGTCACCGCCGAGCACGCGCAGCTCCGACTCCGGAGTGCAGTAGGTGCACCCGTCGACCGGACCGTCGAGCCCAGGTGGCGACGCGAAGACCTCGTCCACCTCGGCGAGCGCGTCGCGCCACAGGGTGTACGCGGCGCGTGCAGGGGGCTCGGACATGCAGGGACCTACCGGAGGACTCCGCGCGGCCGACACCGGCGAAGAGCGCGACGCTACCAGCAGGCCGGCCGATGGGCGCAAGGGGGACTTGTCCGGGCGTTCATGCGCGGAGCCAGACCTGCCGGACGGACCACCCGCACCGCAAGCCGCCGCCCGCAAGCCGCCGCCCGAAGGCCCTCCGCCCCTACCCCTCCAGCACTCCCCGCAGTTGGTCGAGCCCCCAGTCCAGGTCCTCCTTGCTGATCACCAGGGGCGGGGCGATCCGGATCGTGGCGCCGTGGGTGTCCTTGACCAGGACGCCGCGCGCCATCAGCTGTTCGGAGACGGACCGCCCGGTGCCGCGGGAGGGGTTGATGTCCACGCCCGCCCACAGCCCGCGGCCGCGCACCGCGTCCACCGTGCCGTCGCCCACCAGCAGCCCCAGTTCGCCGTGCAGATGCTCGCCCAACTCCGTGGCCCGCTGCTGGAATTCACCGGTCCGCAGCATCGCGATGACCTCCAGCGCCACGGCGCAGGCGAGCGGATTGCCGCCGAAGGTCGAACCGTGCTCGCCGGGGGCGAAGACGCCCAGCACCTCGCGGGAGGAGACCACCGCCGAGACCGGCACCACGCCGCCGCCCAGCGCCTTGCCGAGCACGTACATGTCGGGCACCACGCCCTCGTGCTCACAGGCGAAGGTCCGGCCGGTGCGGCCCAGACCCGACTGGATCTCATCGGCGATGAACAGCACGTTCCGGCTGCGGGTCAGCTCCCGTACGCCCGCCAGGTAGCCCGGCGGCGGCACCAGCACGCCCGCCTCGCCCTGGATCGGCTCCAGCAGCACCGCGACCGTGTCGGCGTCGACGGCGGCCTCCAGCGCGGCGAGGTCGCCGTACGGGACGATCTCGAAGCCGGGGGTGTACGGGCCGAAGTCGGCGCGCGACTCGGGGTCGGTGGAGAAGGAGACGATGGTCGTCGTCCGGCCGTGGAAGTTGTTGTCCGCGACGATGATCTTCGCCCGGCCGTCCGGGACGCCCTTGACCTGGTAGCCCCATTTACGGGCCGTCTTCAGCGCCGTCTCGACCGCCTCGGCGCCGGTGTTCATCGGCAGCACGAGCTCCATGCCGCACAGCTCGGCCAGCTGGGTGCAGAAGTCCGCGAAACGGTCGTGATGGAAGGCGCGCGAGGTGAGCGTGACCCGCTCCAGCTGTGCCTTCGCCGCGTCGAGCAGCCGGCGGTTGCCGTGCCCGAAGTTCAGTGCGGAGTACCCGGCGAGCATGTCCAGGTAGCGGTGGCCCTCGACGTCCGTCACCCAGGCGCCCTCGGCGGTGGCCACGACGACGGGCAGCGGGTGGTAGTTGTGCGCGCTGTGGGCTTCGGCGGCCGCGATGCCGCGTTCCGTGGACGTCACCGGTGACTCCGTTCGGTAGACCGTGCGGGGCGCGGACCGTGCCGCGTCCCTCTCCATTGTTGCGCTCGCCCGGACCGTCCGGCCTGCGAAGATCCGCCGGACACGGCCGCCCGGGTGTCCTAGACTCTGCGATGCGCACCGCGACTGGCGTACGGGGAAGCAACCTCGAGGAAGCGGTGTGCGGCAACCACCACGAGGTGCCGCCCCGCCTGGGCACCCCGGGACCACGACCGGCAACACCGATCGACCGCCCCGGAGGACGCCATGTCACAGCCCCGCATGTCCCAGCCCCTTTCGCATCCCGCGCTGAGCGCCGCCGACCCCGAACTGGCCGCGCTGGTCGGCGCCGAGGAACAGCTCCAGGCCGACACGCTGCGGCTGATCCCCAGCGAGAACTACGTCTCCGCCGCCGTCCTGGAAGCCACCGGCACCGTCCTCCAGAACAAGTACAGCGAGGGGTACGCGGGCCGTCGCTACTACGAAGGCCAGCAGAACATCGACCAGGTCGAGACGCTGGCCGTGGAGCGCGCCAAGGCCGTCTTCGGCGTGGAGCACGCCAACGTCCAGCCGTACTCCGGCTCGCCCGCGAACCTCGCCGCCTACCTCGCCTTCGCCGAGCCCGGCGACACCGTGCTGGGCATGGCGCTGCCGATGGGCGGCCACCTCACGCACGGCTGGGGGGTGTCGGCCACCGGCACCTGGTTCCGCGGCGTGCAGTACGGCGTACGCCCGGACAGCGCGCTGATCGACTTCGACGAGGTGCGCGACCTCGCCCGCAAGGAACGCCCGAAGATCATTTTCTGTGGCGGCACCGCCGTCCCCCGCACCATCGACTTCGCCGCCTTCGGCGAGATCGCCCGCGAGGTCGATGCCGTCCTCGTCGCCGATATCGCGCATATCGCCGGCCTGATCGCGGGCGGCGCCCACCCCTCGCCGGTGCCGCACGCGGACGTCATCTCCACCACCACCCACAAGACCCTGCGCGGCCCGCGCGGCGCGATGCTGATGTCCCGGGCGAGCCATGCCAAGGCCGTCGACAAGGCCGTCTTCCCCGGCCTCCAGGGCGGCCCGCACAACCACACCACCGCCGCCATCGCGGTCGCGCTGCGCGAGGCGGCCGCCCCGTCCTTCCGTGACTACGCGCATGCCGTCGTCGCCAACGCCAAGGCGCTCGCCGAGGCGCTGCTGGCCCGCGGCTACGACCTGGTCTCCGGCGGCACCGACAACCACCTGGTGCTGATCGACCTCACCTCGAAGGACGTCCCGGGCAAGGTCGCCGCGAAGGCGCTGGACCGCGCCGGGATCGTCGTCAACTACAACACGGTCCCCTTCGACCCGCGTAAGCCCTTCGACCCCTCCGGCATCCGCATCGGCACCCCGTCCCTCACCTCGCGCGGGCTGGGCACGGACCGGATGCCGCTGGTCGCCGAGTGGATCGACCGCAGCGTCCGGGCCGCGGCGAAGGGCGACGAGCAGGCGCTGACGGTGATCCGTGGTGAGGTCGCGGAGCTGATGGCCGCCTACCCGGCGCCGGGGCTGCCGACGGCCTGAACGGGCGGCGCGAACGGGCGGCCCGAACGGGCGGGGTGAACGGACGGCGTAGTGGGGCCCGTCCGGCGCCCGACCGGCCCCGACCGGCTCACGGCAGACCGCGGCCCCCGACCGGCTCACCGGCCGTGCTCAGCCGGTGAGCCGGTCAACAGGTCAGCCGGTCACCAGCTCAGCCGGTGAGCCGGACCGGCAGGACGTCGGTGCTGTTGCCGATGAAGCTCGGGTGCGGCGGCAGCTCCGCGTCCGGGACGGCGAGGTCCAGTGCCGGGTAGCGGGTGAAGAGCGCCTCCAGGGCGACGGTGGCCTCCAGCCGGGCCAGTGGCGCGCCCAGGCAGTAGTGCGGCCCGTGGCCGAAGGACAGATGCCGGGTGGCGGGCCGCCGGGTGACATCGAACCGGTCCGCGTCGGGCCCGTACGCCGCCGGGTCCCGGCCGGCCGCCGAGTAGGAGGCCAGCATCGGGGTGCCCCGCGGTACGACCGTGCCGCCGAGCTCCAGGTCCCGGACCGGGTAGCGGAACGGGAAGTGGGCGACCGGGCTGTCGTGCCGCAGTGTCTCCTCGACCACGTCGTCCCAGGTCGCCCGCCCGGCCCGGACCAGCTCCAGCTGGCCGCGGTCGGTGCACAGGGCGCGTACCGCGTTGGTGATCAGATTGAGCGTGGTCTCGTGCCCGGCGATGATCATCAGCAGCAGGGTGCCGACCAGCTCGCGTGCGCTCAGCCGGTCGCCGTCCTCCTCCTGGGCGGCGATCAGCGCGCTGGTCAGATCGTCGCCGGGGTCCGCCCGCCGGGCCTCGGCGACCTGCCCGAGGACGGCGGTGATCTCCCGGTTGGCCGCCTGCACCTCGGCCGCCGTGCCGGTCGTGCCCACGATCAGGTTCGACAGCTCGTGCAGCCGGTCGCGTAACGCGGCGTCCACGCCCAGCAGTTCGCAGATCACGCTCATCGGCAGCGGATAGGCGAAGTGCCGGCGCAGCTCCACCGTGCCGTCGGCCGCGGCGGCGCCCGGCAGCCCGTCCAGCAGTCCGGCCGTCAGCGTCACGACCCGGGGCCGCAGGTCCGCCACCCGCCGCGCGGTGAACACCTTGGTCACCAGGCCGCGCAGCCGCCGGTGGTCCGCACCGTCGGCCGTGGTCATCCCGTCGACGGTGGCGAAGGTGGTGAGCGGCCAGCCGGGCGGCACGGTGCCGTCGTGCAGGGCCGTGAAATGGCAGGCGCTCTTGGCGACTTCGGGGTGTGCGAGGACCTCCCGCAGCACCGCGTGGTGGGTCACGGCCACCGCGGGCACCTCCCCGGGCAGGACGACGGGGACCACCGCCCCGGCCTCCCGCAGCAGCGCATCGGCCGCGGCCCGGCCGGCGCCCCCGGGGGCGAGCCGGTGCGGCGCCCCGCCCCCGGAGTGCGCGGGACAGGAGGCGGTGCCGGACGGGGGCGCGGGAGCGGGGAGGCGGGCATCGTCGGAGATCGGCTGTCCGTCGGTCATCCGACCCACGATTCCAGCTGTCGCCCGCCCCGAACAGGTCGCCGCGAACCGGCGCCGCGGCGCCGCAGGCCGACGGGCCCGGTCACCGCATGGGCCACCACGCGCCGGTTCCCCTCCCCGACCTGAGACAATCGAGGCATGGCTCTCCAGCGTCCACGTGTGCTCTCCGGCATTCAGCCCACCGCCGGCTCCTTCCACCTCGGTAATTACCTCGGTGCGGTACGCCAGTGGGTGGCGCTCCAGGAGTCCCACGACGCCTTCTACATGGTGGTCGACCTGCATGCGATCACCGTTCCGCAGGACCCGGCGGAACTGCGCAGCAACACCCGGATCGCGGCCGCCCAGCTGCTGGCCGCCGGTCTCGACCCGGAGCGCTGCACGCTCTTCGTCCAGAGCCATGTGCCCGAGCACGCCCAGCTCGCCTGGGTGATGAACTGCCTCACCGGCTTCGGCGAGGCGTCCCGGATGACCCAGTTCAAGGACAAGTCCGCCAAGCAGGGCGCCGACCGCACCTCCGTCGGCCTGTTCACGTACCCGATCCTCCAGATCGCCGACATCCTGCTCTACCAGGCCCACCAGGTCCCGGTCGGCGAGGACCAGCGCCAGCACATCGAGCTGACCCGCGACCTCGCCGAGCGCTTCAACAGCCGCTACGGCGACACCTTCACGATGCCGGCGCCGTACATCCTCAAGGAGACGGCGAAGATCTACGATCTCCAGGACCCGTCGGCCAAGATGAGCAAGTCGGCCGCCAGCCCCAAGGGCCTGATCAACCTCCTCGACGAGCCGAAGGTCTCCGCGAAGAAGGTCAAGAGCGCGGTCACGGACACCGACACGGTGATCCGCTACGACGCCGAGAACAAACCCGGCGTCTCCAACCTCCTCACCATCTACTCCACCCTCACCGGCCTCTCGGTCCCGGAGCTGGAGCAGAAGTACGAGGGCAAGATGTACGGCGCCCTGAAGACCGATCTCGCCGAGGTGATGGTCGATTTCGTCACACCGTTCCGGGACCGTACGCAGGAATATCTGGACGACCCCGAGACGCTGGACGCCATCCTGGCCAAGGGTGCGGAGAAGGCCCGCGCGGTGGCCGCCGAGACCCTCGCCACCACCTATGACCGGCTCGGATTCCTGCCGGCCAAGCACTGACGCCACCCCCTCGCGCGGCGGGCCACGGCCGGCCGCGCGGACCCCGCCGAGCCAGGGGGCCCCGCCCGTGGGCCCCTTGTCCGCTCGCAACAGGACCGGGGACGCTCCCCGATAAGGGCGCGCACCCGGCACACTAAGAGGGTGCGCGAGCGCGCCGCACACACGTCAGGAGGGAGAACGCAGTGGGGACCGTAACGCTGGGCGTTTCGATCGCGGTCCCGGAGCCTTACGGCAGCTTCCTCCAACGGAAGCGCGAAAGCTTCGGGGACCCTGCCGCACCCGGCATCCCCACGCATATCACCCTCCTCCCGCCGACGGAGGTACGGACCGAGGCGCTGCCCGCCATCGAACGCCACCTCGCCGAGGTCGCGGCCGGCTGCCGCCCCTTCCCGCTCCGCCTGGAAGGCACCGGAACCTTCCGCCCGCTCTCCCCGGTCGTCTACGTCAAGGTCACCGACGGGGTCGCGGGCTGCACCGCCCTCCAGGCCCGGATCCGCGCCGCCTCCGGCCCCTGCGCCCGGGAGCTCCAGTTCCCGTACCACCCGCATGTGACCATCGCCCACGGCATCACCGAAGAGGCCATGGACCGCGCCCAGGCCGGGCTCCGGGACTTCACCGCGACCTGGACCATCGGCGGCTTCGCGCTCTACGAGCAGGGCGCGGACGAGGTGTGGCGCCTGGAGCGGGAGTACCCCTTCGGGCCCCGGACGGCCGCCGTCCCCCGCCAGGCCGCCGATCTTTCCCGCCCGCCGGCGCCCTCCTGCTGACGGCCGCCGCCCGCCGCGGGGCGCGCATCAGCCCGCCCCGGTCCGCGATGGCCGTACGGCACGTATGAGCGTGCCCGTTTCCGGGGTACCCGGACGCTAGTGTTCCGGAATCGCCGGAACCGCCGGAACACCCGGAGCGCCGGCCGCCACCCCTGCCCGACCCGGCGGCCGACCGGGCACGAGGGGAATGCCATGAACTGGTTGAGCACACTCCCGGTGATCGGACCGGCCGTCCGCCGGCTGATGACCACGCACCTCTGGCGCGCCTACGAACGCATGCTCCGGGTGCACTGGACCAGGCTCGCCGCCGCGATCACCTTCACCAGCTTCGTCGCGCTCTTCCCGCTGCTCACCGTCGCCGCCGCGATCGGCGCCGCGCTGCTCAGCGACGCCCGGCTGCACTCGCTGGAGAACAAGCTCGCCGAGCAGCTCCCCGGCCTCTCGGACCGGCTCGACATCGCCGGACTCGTCGACCACGCGACCACCGTCGGCCTGGTGGCCGGTGCCGCGCTGCTGCTCACCGGCATCGGCTGGGTCGAATCGCTGCGCGACTGCCTGCGCGCCGTATGGGAGAAGCCCGACGAGGACATCAACTTCTTCCTCGGCAAGCTCCGGGACGGCGCGCTGCTGCTCGGCGTGGGCGGCGTCGCCGTGCTCTCCCTGGCCTGTTCGACGTTCGCGTCCGCCGCGGTGGGCAAGGTGGCGGAGGCGATCGGCCTCCCGGAGGGCGGCATCGGCAGCGTGCTGCTCTCCGTCGCCGGATTCGTCATCGCCGTCCTCGCGGACTTCCTGCTGCTCGCCTACATACTGACCAGGCTGCCCGGCGTCCATCCGCCGCGGCGCGCCGTCGTCGTCGCCGGCCTGCTCGGCGCGATCGGCTTCGAGCTGCTGAAGCTGCTGCTCAGCGGCTATCTCCAGGGCGTCGCCTCACGCAGCATGTACGGCGCCTTCGGCACCCCCATCGCCCTGCTGCTGTGGATCAACTTCACCGCGAAGCTGCTGGTGTACTGCGCTTCCTGGACGGCCACGGACGGGGAGCGGCACGGGGAGAGCGAAGAGCTCAAGGTGCCGGAGGGGCCGGAGGGGCCAGAGGGGCCGGAGCGGCCGCGGGAGGCGTAGCCCGTCTCCCGCGGCCACCCCGCCCCAGCTCCCGCCCCCCGACGCTCACTTGCCGGCCCGAGGGTCACTCGTGGAGCCGGCGACGCTCACTTGCCGGACCGGCGCCGCCCCCGTACCAGCTCCGGCAGCGGCCAGCGGCGGTGCACGGCGAAGGCCACGGCGCCGAGCAGCGCCAGCGCCCCGGTGGTGAGGCCCAGCGCCGTCCAGGCGCCGCTCTTGGTGCCGGCGCCGTCCAACGCGGCCTGGGCGCTCCGGTCCCCCTTGCCCTTGCCCTTGGCGCTCACCGCGCCGGTGCCGTCGTCCTCGCTCCGGGGGCCGACGAGCCGGCCGACCGGCTCCACCTTGTCGGCCGCCGCGAAGCCCCAGTCGAGCAGCTTGGCGGCCTCCCGGTAAGCCTCGTTGTGCTCCTTCTTCTCCGGGTTCATGACCGTGACCAGGAGCTTGCGGTCGCCGCGCTGGGCGACGCCGGTGAAGGTCGACCCCGCGTTCGTCGTCGAGCCGTTCTTCACCCCCGCGATGCCCGGATACGGCTTGATGTCGTAGTCGCCGCTCAGCAGCCGGTTGGTGTTCTGGATGCCGAACGTCGCCCGCTTGCCGCCCTTGCCCTTGTCACCGGGGAACTGCGCGCTGGCCGTCGAGCAGTACTCGCGGAAGTCGGGGTTCTGGAGCCCCGACCGGGCGAACAGGCTCAGGTCGTACGCGCTGGAGACCTGGCCCGGCGCGTCATAGCCATCCGGGGTCACCACGTGCGTGTCGCGGGCGTTGAGCTCCTTCGCGCGGCGCTGCATCTGCGTGACGGTGGCCTTGGTCCCGCCGTTCATCGCCGACAGCGTGTGCACCGCGTCGTTGCCGGACCGCAGGAAGACCCCCAGCCACAGGTCGTGGACCGAATAGCTCAGGTTCTCCCTTATCCCGACGAGGCTGCTGCCGGCGCCCATCCCCGCGAGGTCGGCGGGCTTGACCGTGTGCTTCTGGTCCTTGGGGAACTTCGGCAGGACCGTGTCGGCGAACAGCATCTTCAGCGTGCTGGCCGGCGCCAGCTGCCAGTGGGCGTTCTTGGCGGCCAGCACCTTGCCGGACTCGGCGTCGGACACGATCCACGAACGGGCGGTGAGGACGTCCGGGCCCGGCAGCTTCGGCGCGCCGGGCGTCTGGGCCACCTGGACGCCGGGCGTACCCAGCCGGTCCCCGCCGATCCGCGACATCTTCGCCGGCGGCTTGGGCGCCTTGGGGGCCTTGGGGTCGGCGTGTGCGGTGCCGGCCAGGAGCGGGGTGGCCAGCAGCCCGGAGGAGGCCAGTGCGGCGACGGTGCGCAGGGGGAAGCCGTGTCGCGCCGCACGTCCGGCGTTGCCGGTCGTGGCCGAGGCGTTCGGGGCGGTCGGGTCGGTGGAAGCCGTGGAAGCACAGAAGGTCGTCGGCACGTCGGTGAACGTACCCGCCTTTGTCCGGGACGCCGACAGCACCCCACGGAAGAGTGCCCCTGCCGACCGCCGGATGGAGCCGCTGCCCATACTGGGACGTATGAAGCTCTCGCGCCCCGTGTCCTGGTTCCTGCTCGCCTTCGGGGTGTGGAGCTGGTTCATCTGGAGCAACCGGACACCCTGAGAACTAATCGGTTGCGGGCAGTCCCCGCAGGTCAGAGGGTGTTGGCATGTCAGATGATCGGGAGAACTGGCCATTCGTAGACCTCCTGTTGCGCAAGTCGAAGCGGGTACGGGACGGGGAACTGACCCTGTCCATCCGGGCACAGGAGGACCGGGGGAGGGCGTGGGCGGACGCGAACCGGTACCGCGTGCGCAAGGTGTGGAAAGAGAATCTGTCCGCCTGGTCTGACGTGGAGCGTCCAAAGTACGACGCTGCTATGGATGCAGTCCTGAACGCTGAGGTTCCCGCCCTGTGGTGTTACGCACTCGACAGGTTCAGCCGCAAGGGCGCTGAGGCGGTCGTCCCGATCCTGGGCAAGGCGCGGGTGGTCTTCGACTACGAGGGCCTGGACTCGATGAACGAGCGGGACCGCAAATGGATCATCGATAAGGCAGAACAAGCCCGCGATTACTCCAATCGCCTTTCCTATAACGTGTCGAGCACGAAGGCTAAGCAGCGCAATGAAGGGCGTTGGCTTTCCCGTGCCCCCTTCGGGCTAAAGGTCAACAAGAAGACCGGTAAGCTTTCGCCAGACAAGAAAAAATCCAAAAAGCGGTCGTATTCCTATTGGAGTATCGTCCTCCGGATTTTCACGGAGATAGCCGACGGGAAATCTGCGCGAGGGCTTGCGCGGGATTTCAATGGCGAGGGGATTAAGACGGCATGGGGTAACGCATGGCGTGCTGAAAGCATTCGCTATATCGTCATCAATCCGGTCTATGAGGGCTGGCTTACGGTAAGCGTCAACGGTCGCCCCACTGCCTACCGAGACGAAAATGGTAAGCGCGTCAAGGTAGCAGCCAAGAAATCGGAAATGATTCCGAAGAAATTGGCGGAGAAAGCTCAGCGGGTTCTGAGTGGCCATCAGATTCTAGACAACACGCCAAAGGAGGGGCGTAGTAAGCATCTGCTTGCGGAGCGCGTCGGCTGCATATCGTGCAAGTACGCAATGACCCTGAACGGAGTGTCGTACGTCTGCTCAGGGGCTGATTGCCAACTGCCCGCATCGGTTATGCGGACCCTTCTCGAAAAGCATGTTCTGAGGCTGTGGTTCGCCAGACTCGATAACGCGGAACGAGATGACCCCATTCTGACTGTAGTGGCTCAGCGCTGGCATGCACTCACGCGACCGAAGGAAGCGAAGGGTATACGGGAAGCGACGGCTGCCCTGCGTGAGGCAAAATTCGCGCTGGAGAAATTCCATGCGGACGACCGGGCGGGCTTCTATGAGGGACGCTCTGCGAAGTACCGAATTCCTGCCAAGGTCAAGGCTGAGGAACGGCTTACGGCAGCCGAGAAGCGCGTAGCGAAGCTATCTGGCGGGGCTGTGGATATAACGTTCCTGATGTGGGGGCAGGCCGAGAAGGCGTGGAATAAGGCGGATGACACCTTGAAGCGGGAACTCCTGGGGTTGGCCATAGACAGGGTGTACGTGGCCAAGGCGCCGAAAAAGGGAGTCAGGTTCGATGGTGATTCCCGGGTGGTGATCGAGTGGGCAAAGCCCGATGAGGAGGACGAGGCGCCGACGCTTGCGGCGTGACCCTCAGTGAGGACCACAGGCCGGCTCCGTGAGGTGCGTCACTCGCTAGCTGCCTGTGGCCACTCGCCAGGCAGCCCCCGCAGCTAGGACGCGCCTCACCGGCCGGCAGGGCGTGATGTGATGCAAAAGAGCTGCATCTCTGACCTACTTCCTTGGAAGATCCACATAGGAAGTAGTGCAGAGATGCAGTTTTTTTGCATCACCCGCACCGGCAGGGCTCCCCTATCTGCATCCGCTTGTAACCGTCCCCAGACAACTAAGACGTGAGCGGGAGCCGTTCCACGCGCCAGCGCGTAGACGTGGACGTGAGAGTGAACCCGTTCCGGCCTCGTCCGTAGTGGGCCCTCCCAGGTACCGCCTGGTTGAGATGGCCCCCGGACGGGGCCCTTGATCTCCTGTGTGCAGTGTGCGGAGTGCACCCGGCCCTAGTACCTGGCCCTGGCGAGGGTTAGGGAACACGGCGGGAGCGTGGGTTCGACCCCCACCACACAGGCCCCCTGACCGGCTCACGCGGCGGCGATGGGGGATTGACTCCGTCCGCCAAAATGCCGACCAATGGCCTGGCAGCAGACGGCTGGTAAGCGTTCCCACTCCTGGGACAGTGTCACCAGGAGTGGGGATTGCAAGGTCCCGTAGCTCAGTTGGCGAGAGCGCCCGATTGTCGATCGGGAGGACGCCGGTTCAAGTCCGGTCGGGGCCGCTCTCTCCCGCCGGCGGGGGTATGCGATGACATACGAAGAGATCTGCAAGCGGTTCGACCACCACCCTCCGCGGTGCGAGCAGACCGCAGAGCTTCACGCGCTTGTGCGCGCGGAGGTCAAGAGGTTGGCTGTGGCGCTGAACGAACAGCTTCCGGATGACCGGGAAAAGTCGGTGGTCTTCATGAAGCTGGAGGAGGCCCTTATGTGGGCCAACGCCTCCATTGCCCACGGGTGTTGCCTGTGTGTGCAGCCCACGATGCCGCCGAACGCCTGCTAGTCGCGCCCGGGTAGCTCAGGACCGGAACATGTTCCGGTCTCACGGACGACATAGGGAGACAGCTTGTCTATGTGGTCTGTGGCCTGGCTGGGGTGGCTTGCTGCCTTTGTGGCACTGGAGACCCCGGCTCTCCTCAACAAGAGGGCGGGCGACACCTTCAGCGAGCACGTGTGGAACTGGGCCGGTGTCACAGGGCGGGGCCCGCTGGTGAAGGTACGGCGTACGGCCCTGTTGCTGGGGCTGGCCTGGCTGGCGACCCACTTCCTGACAGGGGGATGGGTGTAGCCAGCGGGAGAGGGGAGGCGCTATGGCGTGGGGCACGAGCAACCGCCGGCAGCGTCTCCCCTCGAACTGGCCAGCCCTGCGAGCGCTGGTGCTACAACGCGATGGCTACCAGTGTGTGGCTGTCTTGGTTGATGGGGTGCGGTGCACCGAGCCGGCCACTGATGTGGATCACATCAAGTCCGGTGATGATCACAACCTCATCAACCTTCAGGCCCTGTGCTCATGGCATCACGCACGCAAGAGCGCGCGTGAGGGACACGAGGCGAACAGGGCGAAGGCGCGACCCACGCGGCTGCGGGCGGAGGCTTCACACCCTGCGGAGCTGTGACCTGGGGGTATGCCCCCTTGGCCTTGGCCTCCGGATCGCAAGCGTATAGCAGCTCAGATCGTGTACGGGTTCCAAGGTCGTCAGACCCCGGCCCGTGCGACCCCGATCGGTTTACCGGCTCGTCCACCAGGCGGCACCGGTACCGGCGGCAGTAGTCACCAGGGTCACCAGCCACATAGGGATGCGCTGGATGGTTAAGTGCAGTCCTCCACAACGCAGTTCGAACTGTGGCGCGGTGGGGGTGCTGTTGGCCCTTGAAGTCATGACTTCATGGGAGCACGGGGCAGGCGAGTTTGTATGCGCATAACCCGTTGGTCGTTGTTGGTCGGTCGGCATGCCGATATCGGACCACGCTCCAAGACGCAGAGCCATAGGAGAGCGGTAGTCCCGGTGGTAGTCCCGCGGGCGTCTCGCCCCAACAGCAGCGCTATCGGCTCGCTCACTTGGTGGGTCTTGCCTGTCGTACGTCATGCCCCCACCCCATAGGGACCGGGAGTGAGCAACCAGAGCCTTCGCCGTGAACTTCGTGAATCTCGGCCGCTAAGCGTGAAAAGGCGTGAAATCCCAGGTGGGCGCCCCCCATGCCTCGATCTGACCATGGGGTGCTCAAAACTTCTTGGATGTGTGCTGTAGGGGGTGACACCATGCCGGGCCCTGTCCCGAAGCGATCGGATCAGCGTCGAAGGCGCAACAAGGGCGACGGCCCCGACGTGGTGAAGGCTCCTGGCGGAGTCACCCCGGATGTGCCGCCGGCGGACGAGGATTGGCACCCGATCGCCGGGCGCTGGTACGCGTCCCTGGTCCAGTCCGGACAGGCGCAGTTCTACGAGGCCAGCGACTGGGCGACCGCCCTGTATCTGGCGGAGGCCATGAGCCGGAACCTCAACTCCGGCAAGTTCTCCGCCCAGTTGCTACAGGCGGTGCTGTCCGGCATGACCGATCTCCTGACAACGGAGGGTGCCCGGCGACGGGCCCGCGTAGAGCTGGAGCGCGAGAGCGGCGCTGACGACCCGCGAGAGGCCGCCCGCGTGACGCTCATGGATTCCTACCGCAAGGCCGCCGGCTCTTCCGACGGCTGATGCTGGCCGCCCCTGCGAGCGGTGACGTTCGGGGAGGCGTGCCAATGACCGCTGTCGCGCTTGAGCCGGTACGCACCTGGCCGGACAGCGTGCCGCCGGAGAATCGCACGCTGGGGTGGGAAGTCCTGGAATGGACTTCGCGCTACCTGTTGCAGCCGGACGGCCCCGATGCCGGCCAGCCGTGGAAGTACACCCCGGAGCAAGTCCGCATCGTTCTCCGCTGGTTCGAGATCAACGAAGCTGGCGTGTTCGTACGCCGGCAAGGCACGATCCGGCGCCTGAAGGGCTGGGGCAAGGACCCGTTCCTGGCGAGCCTGGCCCTGGTGGAGTTCTGCGGCCCCTCCCGTTTCGGCGGCTGGCGGCCGGACGGGACTCCGTACGCGGTGCCACATCAGGCTCCGTGGGTCCAGGTGGCGGCCGTCTCGCGAGACCAGACCCGCAACACCATGCGCCTCTTTGGGCCCATGTGCTCCCCGGAGTTGATCGAGGAGCACGGCCTAGACCTGGGTAAGGAGATCATCTACTCCGCCCGGGGCGGCGTGATCGAGGCGGTTACCTCCTCTCCGCGAACGCTGGAGGGTGGCCGCGCCACTTTCGTGATCTTGAACGAGACGCACCACTGGATATCAGCGAACCAGGGCCACGAGATGGCCCAGACGATCGCCGGCAACGTCGGCAAGTCCCGCGGTGGCGGCGCTCGAACCATGGAGATCACGAACGCCCCGCTGCCCGGTGAGGACAGCGTGGCGGAACAGACCTGGCACGCCTGGAGCAAGGTAGCCGAAGGCAAAGCCCGGGACTCCGGCGTCTACTACGACAGCGTGGAGGCCCCGCCGGTTGACCTGGCGGACCCCGACCAGCTCCGCGCCGGCATCATCGCGGCCCGCGGGGATGCCACTTGGCTGGACGTGGATTGGATCGTCTCCACGATCTACAGCGGTGTTATGCCGCGCGCCCGGTCACAGCGCATGTTCCTCAACCAGTTGGTGACCGCGGAGGACCAGCTCATAGCCCCGGAGGACTGGGACGCCTGCGCGAGTGACGAGGCGCTACAGCCCGGGGACGAGATCACACTTGGATTCGACGGGGGCAAGAGCGACGACTCCACATGCCTCGTTGCTGTCCGCGTACGGGACCGGCTGGTCCAGCCCCTGGGGGTCTGGGAGCGCCCGGACGGCCCGGCCGGCGACGGCTGGGAGGTGGACCGCCACGAAGTGGACGGAGCGGTCCGCAACGCCTTGGAGCGGTACGCCGTGTCTGCGTTCTTCGCAGACGTGGCCCTGTGGGAATCGACCATCGACGCATGGTCGGAGGACTACCGGGACCGCCTCCTGGTCCGCGCCTCCACGCACTCCGCGGTAGGCCGGGACATGCGCGGCGGGCTCCAGGAGCTGACGGTGGCCAATGAGCGCCTGGTCTCTGCGATCGAGAACGGCCAGATACGACACGGCGGAGCTTCGTCTCCCCTTGGTCGCACTCTGCGCCGGCACGTTTTGAACGCCCGGCGCCGGCCCAACAGGTTCGGTCTCTCCTTCGGCAAGGAGAGCCGGGAGAGCGGCCGGAAGGTGGACGCCTATGCGGCCACCCTGTTGGCGGATCTTGCCCGCCACCGACTCCTTGAGTCCGGAAAGCAACGGCCCCGCGAACGCTCCGGGTCCGTGTTCTTCTTCTAGCGCCCAGGGGGGTGGCTGTGGCTGTATCGAACGTCACCCCCTTGGAGGCGGCAGAGAAGGGCCTCACCAAGCTGGGGTTTGACCGGGAGCGGCTGGACCGCATCCACCGGTACCTCAAAGGCGACCATGACGGCCCGTACATGCCGCGCAATGCGTCGGAGGAGTACAAGCTCCTGGCCCGCCGCGCGGTGTCCAACTGGCTGCCCCTGCTGGTGAAGACGCCAGCGCAAGCACTGGCCGTTGAGGGCTACCGCCGCGCCGGCCAGGCCGGCGACCCGGCGGCCACGTCGGTGGAGTGGGAGGCATGGCAGGCCAACCGCATGGACGGCCGGCAGATGGCCGTACACCGGGCGGCGCTGGCCTACGGGCAAGCTTTCGTGACGATCCTGCCCGATCCGGCGGACCCTTCGCGGGCGATCATCCGCGGGGTATCGCCCCGGCTGATGTACGCCGCTTACGAGGACCCTGCCGCTGATGAAACCCCGCTGTGGGCACTCCAGTTGGAGGACCACCCGCAGGAGGGTGAGGAACAGCGGGCGTGGCTGTACGACGCGGAGGGCGTCACAGAGCTGGTGATCGGGGGCAAGGACGGCCCACGGGTGGCCGGCTTCCGAGCCCACAACCTGGGTGTGTGCCCCGTGATCCGCTTCGCTCCGGACATCGACCTGGAGGGCGTAGTCACGGGCGTGGTGGAGCCCATGATCCCGATCCAGGATCGGGTCAACCAGACCACTTTTGATCTTCTCGTGGCCCAGTCGTTCGGCTCGTTCAAGGTGCGAACCATCAGCGGCATGGCGCCGGAGTTCGAGCGTGACCCGGAAACCGGGGAGATCGTCTACGACCCCCGCACGGGCAAGCCGCGCGTGGTGCCCATCCAGGCGGACGCGTCGCGCTTCCTGGTGGCTCCCGACCCGGACACGAAGTTTCAACAGCTCGATGAAACCCCGCTGGCGGGATTCCTTGAGGCGATTGAGGCCGCCGTCCGCGCGCTGGCCGCCGTGAGCCAGACCCCACCCCACTACCTCCTTGGCTCCCTGATCAACCTGTCCGCGGAGGCACTGGCCGCCGCAGAAGCGGCACTGACCCGGGCCGTGGACGAGTACAAGCACGTGTTCGGCGAATCCTGGGAACTGGTCCTCCGCCTGTGCGGACGGATTGCCGGCGTGGACGAGGACAACAAGGCACAAGTCCTGTGGAAGGACGCCGAATCTCGCTCGCTGTCCCAGACCGTGGATGCGCTGGGCAAGGCCGTGCAGATGCTGAACGTACCGGCCCGCGCGCTGTGGTCCCGCATTCCCGGCGCCACTGCCACCGACGTGGAGCAATGGGCGCAGATGCAAGAAGACGATGACCCAGCCCTCCGCCTGGCTGACTCGCTGACCCGCGCCAGTGCACCGGCCCCGGCGCCGGCCCTGCCCGATGGGGAGGAGCCGGCCAACGATGCCGCAGCAGCGTGAGCTATCGCGGCTCCTTGAAGATCACCAGCGCGTCCAGGCTCGCATCGGCGCGGGAGTCTCTGCCCAGGCCCTGGCGGCGTGGTCGCGAGTCTCGCCCACGTCGCTGACCGCATCGGCTACCGCGTGGCTGGCTTCCATCCTGACCGTGATCCGCCGGGAGCGGACACGATCGCGGGAGGCCGCCGCATCGGTCTACCGACTGCACCGGGCCATTGAGACCGGATACACCCTGCCCCCGCTGGCCGGCGACGGCGCCGGCGACAGTGTGACGCTCGGGGAGCTGCGGGAGGACTGGGCGCAGTACACGGACGGCCCGCATGCGGAGCGGCCCGACGATGGGAAGGCCGTCCAGGTCGAGGAGATCGAATGGCCGGAGGAGGACACCGCCGGCCAGGACGCGGCGGCCCAAACGTCGCTGGTCGTCACGGGCCCAGTCCGCGCCCATCAGGGCATCGGACGGGTGTCCGGTGGTGACCAGCGCGGCCGGCTGGATGACGCGGACTTCCTGGAGGAGCTGGAGAGCGTCATGGGTGACGCCGGCACCAGTTCGGCCGGGGCCGCGGACCGCGAAGCGCTGCGGGGTGGGCGGGACTTGCTCCGCGATGCCTCCCGCGCGGACCCGCGGGTGATCGGCTGGGCACGCGTCACGGATGGTGACCCGTGCTCCTGGTGCGCGATGTTGGCCAGTCGCGGAGCGGTCTACCGCTCACGCGAGATCGCCGGCATCCGGGGCCGAACGGGACGCGGAATAGCGCCTGTTGAAGATCCGGAAGACCTCCAGAAGTACCACGATCAATGCCATTGCCAAACGGTCCCGGTCTACTCGCGGACCGCCTTCCTCCCGGACTCCTCCGCGCAGTACGCGCAGGACTGGCGCCGGGTGACGCAGGGGCTTGCAGGCGCTGAAGCCCGCGCCGCATGGCGCCGGCACATCGACAGCCAACGTCGCGAACGTCGCCGCACTACCTGACCACTTCGTTTCAGCCTGTCCAGGTGACGGGCTGCCTGGCCCCAGGAGGCATTCCCTTGGATGAGCAGAACGCGCCCTCTGCCGAGACGGACGAGACGCCGGAACATGTTCCGGACCCCACGGCGGAAGACGCCGGCCCGGCCCAGGAGCCGGCCACGGAAAGCCCGGAGGGCGAGTCCGAGCGGGACGAGGCCGGACTTCCGGACTGGGCACGCACTGAGCTGGCCGGCGTCCGCAAGGAGGCCGCCAAGTACCGCGTGGCCGCCAAGGAACTGCGGGAGTCGCTGGCGAAGGCCAAGAGCCCGGAGGACTTCGCGGCAGCCACAGCGCGGGTGGCGGAGCTGGAGACTGATCTCCACCGTGAGCGCCTGGCCCGCACGTACCGGCTCCCGGACGTGCTGGCGGCCCGCGTCACCGGCGAGACCGAAGAGGCCCGGGAGGCGGACGCCAAGGCGCTGGCAGAGGCATTCCACACGCGGGCGGTCGGTCTGGGGCGTGGCGGTCTGGACCCCAGCGAGAAGACCACACCGAAGGACCCGGCCGCTCTGGCGGGACTGATCCCGCGCCGCCGGCGCTGAGTCGGAACTGTCCAAAATTATTCACTTGCGGATGACGAACTTTCAGGAACCCCTTCGCCTGAAATGAAATCCGCTACAAAGTAAGCTTCATCGGCTTGCGGGGTAAATTCGTTGCGCTCTGACTCGGACATGGGGCGCGCAATTGCAACTCTATCGGCGACGCGAACCGCAACGTACTCAGTGCCGGGAACATGAACGACGTATTCGCTTTCCCCTGGCTTCTCGTTGACTCGCTGTGAAAGCTGTTCGATCACGTGTCCCCTGTGGTCCCGCGTGAGTGCTCGGATCTTCTGGGCGGCATTATCTGCGAAGATGAGCTTCGCCTTCGTCATGGGGTCAGCTCCTCAGCGTCTGTGACTTCCTTCAGGTCTAGCTGTATCTCCCCAATTCGGATAGATTGCCGAGCCGCCGCGGCTTTGACGGAGAATCCGCTACCCCCGGGGAAGTCTATGCGCCCCTCGATGCGGTAGTAGAAAGCGGATGTTATGAAAAGGAAAGCGCCGATCGTCAGGATCAAGCCGATCGCGGTGCTATCTAGGCTGAGGAAGAAGCCCGCTATCGCTACAGCGATTAGGATGAGCCCAGCTGCTGCTAGTGGCATGTATAGCTTCGCCATGTCGTTTCCCAACTGGCGTTTAGGCGTGCACCTACCTCAATTCTGCTCCCGTACGCGCGGACTGTCGAGCTGAAACCTTGAGGCTGCATGGCATCGCAGCTGCCTGCAACGTGACACGTCGCTGAGTGGACGTCGTGGCCGCTCAGTTACCTGGGCCAAGCTTTCAGGTCTTGATGGATCACCACTTCTAAAACTTTCAGTGCAGCCCCTTGACTGGGGCTTTTTCTATGCCCTAGGGGGACGCCGCAATGGCGAATCGTTTTCTCAAGCCTGAAGTCATCGCATCCGCGGCCCTGGGTCTGCTGGAGCGGGATCTTGTCCTCACGTCCATGGTGTGGACGGACGGTGACTTCAACTTTGTTGGTGCCAAGAACGACACCGTGACCATCCGCATCCCGGCCCGGCTCAAGGCCCGTGAATACGGCTGGCGCAATGATCGGTCTGAGGCCATCGTCATGGATGAGCTGCACGAAGACCGGATAGACGTCAGCCTCCACAAGGACATTTACAGCGCGGTCCCGGTGACGGACGAGGAACTGACGCTGGATATCGCGGACTTCGGGGAAAAGATCCTCGCGCCGCAGACCCGCGCAATTGCGGAGGCCGTGGACGACAACGTGGCCGCGCTGATCGAGAACGCGCCCTACCGCACGACCCTGCCCCTGGACGGCCGTGATCCGTACGTGTCGGTGGTCGCAGCCCGCAAGACCCTGAACCGCTCCTTCGTTCCAAAGGGTGGCCGGTTCCTCTTGGTGGGCTCCGATGTGGAGGAGAAGATCCTTCTCTCCGAGCGGTTCAACCGGATGGATTCCACCGGTGAGGGTGCGGCGGTCTCCGCTCTCCAGGAGGCCACCGTGGGCCGGATCGCTGGCTTCACCGTGGTGACCAGTGAGGCGATCGACCCGGAGAGCGCCTATGCCTTCGTGCCGTCCGCCTTCGCGGTCGCTACCCGGGCCCCGGCGATCCCGGACGGTGCCGCCTTCGGGGCGTCCCAGGCATACCAGGGCCTGGCCATGCGCTGGATCAGGGACTACGACTCTGCGCGTCTGCGTGACCGGTCCGTGGTCAACATCTTCGGTGGGTTCAACGTGATGCGCGATCCCGTCGGGGATGAGCGCCCGGACGGGACGCGGGAGAAGGCCCTTGTTCGTGCGGTGAAGCTGGACCTCAACGCCACCGCGCCGGCCCCGTCCCCGGCTCCGCGCCGGACCGCGAAGTAAGGCGGCCTCATGACACAGCCGCTGGCCAGCGTGGAGGAACTGACCGCCCGCTTGGGCTACCGGCTGGATGACGAAGAGCGCGTCATGGCGGAGGCCGCCCTTGCGGATATCTCCGCCATGGTGCGGGCCTACGGCTTGCCGTGGCCAGACCCGGCCACAGCGCCGGCGGTGGTCGTGGCGGTGGTGTTGGCAGTCGCTGAGCGCCGCGTCCGGAACCCCGAGGGGTACCGGGCGGAGAGCCAGGGCGGCTATCAGTATCAGATGCCGGCCACTGCCCCCACGGGAGTGGAGCTGACGCCCGTGGAGGTCCAGCTCATCCGTGCACAGGCCGGCATCGGCGGCCTGTACTCCGTCCAGGTGGAGCGTCATGGGGGCGTCCTGTGAGCCTCCTGGACCGGGGCCCGGAGGTGGTCACGGTCTACCCGGCCGTAAGCGCCGCTGACGGCTACGGAGGCACCCAGCCCGGCCCTGGGGAGCCCATCCTCCTTCGCGCCCGTGTGATGCCCGCAGGCAGCGACGAGGCCACAGAGAACGGCTACCTGACCGGCACGAGCTACCGCGTCTACGCCCGCACGCTGCCCGCCGGCCCCTGGTCACGGGTGGAGTGGCGCGGCCAGACCTGGGCCGTGGTCGGGGAGGTGGAGCGGTTCGGCGGAACACGCCGCACCGCCTTTGACGTAGCGACGATCCGAAGGAGGGGGACAGCCCATGGCGAGCGTGGACCCGAATCTTGATCGCATCGTGGCTCACCTGCCCCAGGTCAAGGCGGAGATCAACCGAGAACTCAGCCAGCGGGCCACACGGGTCCGCGCCGTGGTGAACGCACACCGGGACACCGGCGATCTGGCCGGCTCCCTGGACGTGGAGACCTCCACGGTGGACTCCACGGTGAGCATTGCTGACCCGGCCGTGGTCTCGATCAACTACGGGCATTGGACCCCCGAAGGCACCACCTACGTGGAGGGCATCCACGCCATTGAGGCGGGCCTGACATGAATGGTGTTCCCGTCCTGCCGGACGTGGACGCCCTGGTGGTCGATGCCCTGCGCGCCGGCCTCAAGGATGCCACGGTGCATGTGCTGTGGCCGGACGACTGGGTGGAGGCTCTGCCGCTGGTGGTGGCCCGCCGGGTTGCCGGCGCGGCCGTCGATCCGGTGGGCCTGGACGCCGCGGTGATCTCGGTCCAGTGCGCGGCCCCCAGCCGGCGCGACGCTTCCGCCCTGGCTCGCACTGCGCGGGCTGTCCTCCTAAACGCTTGCCGTGCCCAATTTGCAGGGACGGACGGTTACTTGAGCCACGGTGAAGACGTGGCAGGGCCCTTCGAGATCCGCACGGGCAACCCGACGCCGGGCCCGGACTTCTTCCGCTTCCAGGCGACTTACCGCGTGACCGCGCGGCCTCTCTGACCCCCAAATTCCCTTGCTTTGGCGCCGCCTTGCGGCTGCCTTGCTGTGCCCTGATGGAGGCTCACCTGTGGCCATGATTGACGACGCTGCCATTGTGGCTGGCTCCGGCTACATCTTCTTCGCTGACCCCGATACTCCTAAGCCCGCTCGAATTATCGATCCGCTGAAGCCGGGCCCGGAGTGGACGAACATTGGCCACACCAGCCGGGACGATCTCCCGGAATTCGGCCGTGACGGTGACGACCCGGAAGCGCTGGGGAGTTGGCAGAATGCCAAGCTGCGGATGACCACCCCGGATATCACGTACACCGTGACGTTCCAGGCTCTCCAGGCCACCGCGGATACGTACCGGTTCTATTTCGGTGCGGGGGAGGACGCCATCCAGCCGGATGGGTCTATCCGTATCCCGGCCACGCCGATTCCACAGATTCAGTCCCTGTTGGTCATCCTCGTGGACGGAAAGAAGTTCGTCCCCCTGTGGCACCCGCGGGTGAGCCTCCTGGGCTCCGACTCCATCGAAATGGCCACGGATGAGTTCGTGGTCTTCCCGATCACCGGCACGTTCCTGAGTTCTTCCCTCATTGACAACGCAATTGGCGAGTGGGCCCAGATCCTCCCGAAGCCGGGAACCAAGAGCCCGGCCTCCGCCGATTCCCGGCCGGTGTCCTTCATCAAGGACTGAGCCGGCTTGTCCTCAAACCACCATCAAATAGGGGGAGTTCTCAATGAGTGCCATTCTGTCGTGCGCTGACCTCATGGCGGAGGCCCAGAGCGAATACGCCGCGCTTCCGATACAGACCCGGGCCGGGAACACGGTCCAGCTCCGCAATCTTCTGATGCTGTCCCGAGAGGGCCTGAAGACGGCCCGCGTTCTCCTGGAGGCATTCGAGAAGAACGCCAACAACCTGGAGGAGCTGGAGCCCCAGCTCCGGGACCTCTTCCTAGTGATCGCAGATGACCCCAAGGCCATGGCTGACGAAATGAAGGGCTGGCCGCTCGGGATGTACGTCCGCGTTGTGAACCTGTGGCAGGAGGCGACCCAGGCCCCGGAAGCGCCGGACTCGGACAGCTAATTCACAACGGCCACGGAGGGCCCCTGAGAGCTGACCTACAACGCTATTACGGCCTGGACTTGGCCGATATCTGGCGCGGCACTCTCGCCCCGCGGCGTGTGTGGAATCTGTCCGAGCACCTACCCGAAGACGCCGCGCTTGCGGCCTCACTGGCGGGCGGCCCCGAACACCGAGGCTGGACCCTTCAGACCTATCTCCTGGCGCACTTGCTCAATTCCGTGCGCTTCGCGGATGCCAACAACGTGCGGGTGAACGGCGGAAAGCTGAAAAGCGATCCCAAACCCGTGCAGACGCCGCAGCTAAAAACCGAGCGACCTGCGCTGAATCTCTCGCGCCATCCGCTGGCCCAGCCATTGCCAGACAAGTACATACGGGGGTGACCATTCATGGCCGGACCCGGGGGGCGGGAAGTCGGCCGGCTCGCCATTCGCGTACTGCCGGCCACCGACGGCTTTGCAGCCCGTACACAGACCTTCTTGGACCGGATCGAGGCAAGGGCTCAGGTCAAGGTCTCTGTTCTGCCGGACGTTTCGCGGTTCGCGCCGGAGCTGCGGGCGGACCTGGACCGCACGAAGCGAACGATCAAGGGCGTTCGAGTTCCGGTCACACCGGATATGACGCGCTTCGCGGCAGATCTGCGCCGCGGGCTGGCCATGGTCAAGGCAAAAGTCTTGGTTCGCCTGGCGATTGCACCAGGCGAAGTCACGAGACTTCGCGCAGAGCTGGCCGGCATTCGTCCGCGCCCGGTGGTCACGGTAGATGTCCAGGCTGACCGATCAGGGCTCAACAGGCTGGGTGCTTCCCTATCGAACCTAGGTGGTTCAGGGGCCGGTCTGGGATCGCTGATGGGCAGCCTGGGCCAGCTCACTTCCGTGGCCTCCGCGGTCCCGGCTGTGGTCAGCCTGTTGTCCTCCCTGGCACAGATGGCGCCAGCCGCTGGCATCGCGGCTCCGGCCCTCCTGGCTGTCGGTGCCGCCGGAGCGGCAATCAAGATCGGCATGAGCGGCGTGGCCGCAGCGCTGAAGGGCGACGCGGACGCCATGGCCAAGTTGGCGCCCTCTGCCCGCGCGTTCGTCGCAGAGGTGCAAGCCCTCAAGCCGGCTTGGCAGGGCCTCCAGACCTCCGTACAGGGAGCCCTGTTCAAGGGCCTGGGCGACGACCTGGCCCGGACCGCTTCATCCGTGCTGCCCGTTCTTCGAACTGGCCTCACCGGAGCGGCTGGGGCTCTCAACCAGATGGCGGCCGGCGCCATGAACGCGGTCAAGACGCTGGCCAGCAACGGGACGTTGGGGCAGGCCCTGAGCGGGGCCACGGCGGGCCTGCGGAATCTCTCGGGTCTCCCGGCGGTCCTCATCAAGGGACTGACCCAGATTGGGGCCGCAGCCGCCCCCGCATTTCAGCGGCTGACAGCCTCTGCCGGCACTGCCCTGCAATCGCTGTCCCAGAAGATGACCGGGGCGTTCAACTCCGGCGCCATGCAAGCGACCATCGAACACGCCCTAGCCATGGTGCGAACCCTGTTCGGCACCCTGGCAAATATCGGTACGACCCTGGGGAACGTCTTTGGGCCGGCAGCGGCAGCCGGCGCGGGATTTCTGGGGGTGCTCTCCCAGATAGCCGCGACGGCCGCGCGAGTTACGGCGACGCCGCAGGCGCAGGCCACATTCACGGCGCTTTTCCAGACGCTTTCGGCGCTGGGTGGCGTAATCTCCGGAACGCTCGGGGCTGCCCTTCGGGCTGTCATGCCGCTACTGAATTCTCTGGTGGCAAACCTTGCCGGGCCGATTCAGACTTTGGCGGCCACGGTCGGGCCAATTCTTGCCCGGCTCGCCGCGCAATTGGGTACGGCGCTGGGGCCTGTTGTCTCTTCCCTTTCGTCTGCGCTCGGTTCTATTCTGCCGATTATTGGTCAACTGGTCGGGCAATTGGCTGGAGCTTTGGGGCCCGTACTTATCCGGGTGGGCGCACTAATTGGCCAACTCGTAAATACCCTAATGGGTGCACTGAAGCCAATTCTCGCCCAGCTCCCGGCAATTATCGGACCTATTCTTTCGATTGCCAGTCAACTTCTGGGGATCATCTTCAAGATCGCCGGGCAGTTGATTGCGGCACTCGCGCCGGCCCTGGCCACCATCGGTGGCGCTCTGGGGCAATTGATGAAGGCGCTTGGTCCGCTGGTCACGGCTCTGGGATCTGCATTGATGGGCGCCCTAAAGGCGCTCATGCCCGTGATCACTCCGATTATTTCCATCATCGGTAAACTGGCGGGAATTCTCGCTGGTCTTTTGGCGTCTCAGATCAAGAATATCGTGGTGCCAGCGATCCACCTAATTACCAACCTGCTGCGCGGTGACTTCTCCGGAGCCATACAATCCGCGAAGCAATTGCTTACGGGAATCAAAGACCACTTCGGGACGATCTTCAAGGCGATCGGTCAAATCGTCCTCTTGGGGATCGGTAAGATCCTCCCGCTTTTCGCTCGGCTAGCGCTCCAGGCTCCTGGCTTCATTCTGAGAATGGGGCCAAAGTTGTTCGCATTTGCCGGAGCGGCCATGCAGCAAATGGGCGCCTCGCTTCGTGCTCACGCGCCGCAAATCATGGCCTTTTTCGCCAGCATCCCTGGTAGGGCTTTGAGGGCTTTGGGTAATCTCGGAGGCTATTTGGTCAACGCTGGGCGGCAGCTCCTGGGCGGTTTCATCAGCGGTATTACCTCCAGGATTTCTGGAGTGAAGAACACACTCCAGAACCTGACGCACAGCCTGACCTCCTGGAAGGGCCCGCCATCTGTGGACCGCCGCATCCTGACGCCCAATGGCCGTCTGGTGATGCAGGGCTTCATGTCCGGTATCTCTGATCAAGTTCCGCTCTTGCGGCGCCAGTTGGGCGGGATCACCGACAACTTTTCCATGTGGGTCGGAGGGTCCGCGGCGATGGGACCGGAACATGTTCCGGTCCGTTCGGGCCTGGGCGTTGTGGGCCCGGCGGGTGGTGGCGCTTCGGTGCAGATCGAGAACTTCCACGCGGGCGGTATCTCGCCCCAGCAAGTTGCCCGCGAATTGGAATGGCGCATGAAGGCACGGGGGTGACGTGGACGACCTGATTACCCGGGATGGCCAAATGCAGTGGGGCGGCCTCCTGTTGGGAGAAACGACTTCCTACGTGGGGGTGCAGCTCACCGGCTGGGATGACCTGCCGGACATAGAGAATGGGACCGTGGCCATGCCTACCCAACACGGGGCATGGCCCGGCCCGCTCCTGGCTGGCATCCGGACTCTTACGTGGGACTTCCGTATCCTGCCGGCCCGCCGTCAGGACTTCCCCCTCCTCCTGGACCAACTCCGCCGGGTCACCGGCATTCGCCAGGAGGAGCAACCCCTTGTGATCCAACTCGCCGGCACCCGGCGGTTGATCTGGGCCCGCATCACGAAGCGCGCCCTCCCCGCGGATCAGAAGTACACCCGCGGAGAGCCCACCGGCTCCCTGGTGTGGGAAGCCTCCGACCCCCGGCGCTACGAAGTGACCCAGCGCGTGGCAAGGACGACGCTCCCGCGGGCGGAACGGGGTCTTGAATGGCGCTGACCTGGCCCCTGGACTGGGACGCCACCAAGGCAGGGGACGGGTGGCTGGAGGTGGAGAACGCCGGGGAAGCCGCTTCTCACCCCGTTGTGGTGTTCCACGGCCCCCTCAAGTTCCCCGCGCTCATCGATGAGGAGGGCGGCCGGGCCCTGGAGTACGCCGTGGCCCTGGGCCCAGACGACACGCTCACGGTCGATTGCGCGGCCGGAACGGCTGTCCTCAACGGGAGCGTTTCCCGACTCGATACCGCTACGGCCCGCAGTGCGCCGGAGCGGACATTCACCTTGGAGCCGGGCCTGACCCGGTTCCGCTTCAGCGCGGAGCGCGGTCACTACGACCCCCGCGCATCTGTCTCGATCCTTTGGCGCTCTGCCTTTTGGTAAGGAGAAACACCTTGACGGTACGTAGTGGCTGGCTGGTCACCCGCTCCGAGTGCGGGGCCGGCCAGAGCCGGGAGGACACGCGGCTGGTCCCCGTGGGCACCATGACGCCCACCGGCGAGATGACCACACGCGGCGGCGTGATCCCGGGAGGCGACCCGTTCGCCCTGGCCCGTGTCAGCGATATGCAGGCGGCCATCGGGACGGGACGGGCGATCGTCCAGGGCCGGGCCGGACAGGGGGCCTACCCCGTGGCAGTCACAGCCCCGGAGGTTCTGGCCTTCGCGGATGGCGACTACCAGCACCCCCGCATTGATGCCGTGGTACTTCGCGTCCTCGACGCGCAGTACGACGCCGCGGGATACGACGTGGCCCGCCTGGAGGTCATCCAGGGCACCGCCTCCGCCCACCCCGTGGCGCCCGTCGTGGCCGGCACCGCGGAACTTCTGTATGAGGTGACGATCCCTGCTGGCGCCTCCCAGTGGACCGGCGGCCTGGACTGGGCCACCGCCGTTACCGACCGGCGCCGGAGCACAGCCTCTGTCGGTGGCATCAACCCGCCCGGCTGGTCCGATAGCTGGTCCGGCGCTTATGTGGGTCAGTACCGCGACAGCGCCGGCGGCCTGGAGCGCTGGGACGGTTCCGCCTGGACGCCGTACCCCTCCCCGGAGGCGGCTGTGGCTTGGGTGCCCGTCGCCCTGGCGGAGGGCTACAACAACGACGGCAACAACGCCGGCCCCCTGCGCTACCGGCGCATCACGATCGCTGGTGTCCCTCACATGCAGTGGCGAGGTGGCATCAGCTGGACCAAGAAGGGTCACCCGCCCAACGACGGTGTGGTTCTGGCGAAGCCCCTACCGGACGGCTTCCAGCCCCAGCGTTACAGCCCCGTTGCTGCGGCTGCCGGCGGCGTCCCGATGAAGATCGATTTCACCACGACGGGACAGGTACGGCTGATCGTCCCGGAGGGCGTGACCACCTGGGCGGCCTTCACCGGGATCACGTACCCGCTGGACAAGTAGAGGAGGTGGAGGGTGCCGGAACATGTTCCGGACCTACCGTTCCGCCTCCTGTTCACGGACCTGGGAACGGACCGGCTCCTGGACGCCTTGCCCGTCAAGGGGCTGAAGTTTGACGACTACATAGGCAAGGCCGGATCACTGGCGGGAACCATCCCGATCCCGGACCGCTCCATGTCCGCCCGCGTGCAACAGGCCATCCAGCCCGGCCGCACGGCGGTATGGGTGGAGCGGGGCCGCGAACTGTGGTGGGGCGGAATCGTCTGGACGCTGACACCCCAGACAGACGACCACGGATTTGTCACCGCAGATCTTCAGGCGGCTACCTGGGACAGCTACCTGGACCACCGCATCATCTACGACCGACAGACCGCCACTCACCTTGATCAACTGGCCATCGCGCGCCAGCTCGTGGAGTACACCCAGATGCAGCCAGGTGGAGACCTGGGGATCGTCATGGACCCGGCGCAAACCTCTGGCGTACGCCGGACACGCAAGGTGGGCGGCGACGAAGTACCGAAGGTCCGCGAAGCCCTGGACGACCTGGCCAAGGTGGACAACGGCTTTGAGTGGCGGATCAGGGTCTCCCGCTCAGAGGCCGGCGCACGCACCAAGTCCTTGCAGCTCGGATACCCGGTGATCCGTACCGGGCAGCGCCCGTTGATGCTGACCTATCCGGGCAATGTCCTGGCCTACTCGTGGCCGCAGGACGCCACCCAGGTGGCAACCGTGTGGCAGTCGCGCGGGGCCACCACCAACCGCAACCAGGCCGCTGCCAGCACGCCGCTTCTGTCGGAACGACTTGAGGCCGCGGAGGAGCTGGCGGCCGGCTGGCCCCGGCTGGATGGCAGCAGCGACTACAACACCGTGCGCGACGCCAAGACGCTCAACGAACACGCCCGCGCGGACCTGGACGCCGCGCGGCAGCCGGTCACCATCCCCACCCTGCGCGTACGGCTGGATGACCAGATCGCCCCCGACCTGATCGGGGCAACCGTGCGCCTGCGCATCGCGGACACCTGGCACTACGAGGGACTGGACGCCTCGTACCGGGTGGTGGGTTGGCAGGCAACGCCGGCCGAACGCGGAGCCGGCGCCAGCTTGGAACTGTATTTGGAGGCGAACAGTGGCCCACGTGCCGCAGGACATAACGGATCGACTCAAGCGGGTGGAGCGGCAGCTTAAGGACCTGACCAGTGCCGCGAACAAGGCGCCGGCCCTGGACGAGATCCAGCGCGGTGACGTGGTGATCGGCGAAGGCGGCCAGCTCCGAGCCGAAACCCCGGACGGTAAGCGAGTGCTGGCAGTTGGGCAGACCCCCCGGGAAGACTGGGGCACCGTCCTTGGCCGGCAGGACGGCACGCAGGCTCTCGCGGTGGGGGTGGATCGCACCGCACATGACGCCCAGATGATCCGGCTGTTCAGCCGGAGCGGTGAGGCCATCGTCATGGACGATCCCTGGGCGGACGGCTACCTGGGCCGGCCGGCCCTGCCCATCCCGTGGCAGCCCACTCCGGGATGGTCCACCGCGAGTAAGGCCAAGGGCGGAGTCGTCAGTTGGTACGCAGCCACCCGCGTCCAGTGCCCGGTCCTCCACCTCGTCACGGAGACGTACGCGCCAGCAGGGGCTACCGCGAGCGTGGTCTTGGAGTGCTCCACCGGCGACGGTTACGAGGAGTGGGAGACCTGGACGGCTGTTGGCGGCAGAGCCGGCGCGTGGACCACACACACCGTGACCCGACCCATGCACGGGATCAGCCACTTCACCGATACCACCTGGCGCATGCGCCATCGCGTCAGCAAGGGCGCCGGCCGGATCACCACTCACGTGATCGGTGCTTACCAGCGCAACACCCTGGCCAAGGACGAGGTGCCGAAGGCGCCGGTGGAGAAGGGAGAGGGCGGTGAGCCCGAGTGACCAGGACGGGGACCGACTGGAGGTGACGATCTCTGCGCGGGAGATCTATGACCAGGTGACGGGCGCGCGCCACGACCTCCGCGACATGCGTCAGGACCTGGAGGCGGTGATCCACACCCAGGAGGCGCAAGGCAATCGCGTGGATCGGCTGGAGCGGTGGATGGCGGCCCTGCCCCTGACGCTGCTGGGCACGCTCGGGGCGCTGTACCTGGCGGCCACCAAGGGCGCTTAACAGAAACGGAGTATGGATGTTCGAGACAACACGGGCCTGGCTGCGGGCCAACCCTGTGCGGGTGCACGCGGCCATTGCGGCCTTGGTTGGTTGGCTTAGCCACCAGTACCCGCAGATCAACGCAGCCATCGGCAGTAAGGAACTGGTGGCGGTCCTGATGGGACTGGTCACGCTGGCACTGGGTGAGGCCGCCTCTCGGAAGGTGGCGGCCTCCAAGGCTCACGCGAAGACCTATGACGGCAAGATCATTGAATGATCAATGGCCCGGACTGATCGGACTCAACTCCGGTCAGTCCGGGCCATTTTCATGTTCAAGCAAAAACGGAATTCCCCCGTACGGGTAATGCCGGTGGTAATCTGCGCCTGTCTGTATTCAACGGAAGGCACCCCCCATGAGTGACAACAACGCGGCGATCTTGGCTGCCCTGGAAACCGCATGGGAGGTCATCCAGGGTCGGCATCCGGACCTGCCGGACGTGACGGTCACCACCGGTGCGGCTGTCACAAAGGACGGGTTGAGATGGAGCTTGCGCGACAGCGTGGCCGCTCAGGAGGTCACGGCCGTGGTCTCGACGGAGCCGCCGGAGCTTCGCCTGTCCGGCGAGACACTGCAAGCGGGGCCCAAGGCGGTTCTTACTGCCATCCTCCATCAGGCCACCCACGCCCAATGTGCCCTGCGTGGAATCCGGGACTGCACCAACCGGTACAAGTGGCATAACCGCAAGTTCCGCGAAGCTGCATTGGAATTCGGTCTTGCCTGGCCAGAGGGGATGGCTCGGGATCTGAAGCGGGGGTTCTCGGACGTTCGCTTGACCAAGGAAACGCAAGACACGTACGCACCCCTACTCGATGCCCTGGACGGCGCGCTCAAGACATGGAAGCGCACGGCGAAGAAGGCCGCAGCCGCAGCGCCGAAGGCCGCAGGGCGTACGGACTCCCGCCTGGGCCTGACGTGCGGGTGTGGGCGCAAGATGTACATGGCCAAGACCAGTTATGCCCAGGGTGGCGTCACCTGCGACGTGTGCGGGGAGAAGTTCGAGGTTCGCTAGACGGGCAAAACACAACCCGTACGGAGTTGTGTTGTGTTACGGTTTCCTTGCTCGGTCACCGGAGAAGGCAAGACTCCGGTGGCGGCACTCCAGTACGGCACGAAGACCAGCACCCAGGAGGGGGCCAACATGGCAGCCAAGGAGACAAGCACCACCAAGCAAGGGCCGGCCAAGAGCACCAAGAAGACGGCGGAGCGGCGTGCGCCGGCCAAGCCTGCACAGGGCAAGGTCACGGCCCGCCCTTCGGCCGACGCGGCGAAGAACGCGGAGATGCGCGAGTGGGCTAAGTCGGTCGGTTACGAGAACGTTGGCTCTGGCCGGGTTCGGGCGGAGATCCGAGAGGCGTTCGAGAAGGCCCAAATGGCGTCGCCGGCGCCTGCCCCGTCTCTTACGGCAGACGAGATCACCGCGCGCATGGCGAAGAAGGCTGCGGAGAACAAGGACGCTGCGGACAAGGCAGTGGCACTGTCCCGCCGCGCGGTTGAGGGAACGATTGTCGGCGGTCCTACCCCGACTGCTCTCAAGGCCCTGGAGGACCCGAAGGTCTCCGAGATCTACAACGCAGCCAAGCCCTTGGTGGCGGAGTACAACAGCGTGGAGGGCCGGGCCACGGAATTGCTCCGGGAGATCTCCCACAAGCTCATGGACCTGCGGAGCCTGTTCAAGGACGACAACGGCCGCATTGACTGGAACGGTGGCTCCGCGGCGTACCGGGCGGTGGCTGATGCCCTCCTGAGGGAGGCCGGTATCCCCGCCGACAGTGAGGGCAGTACTCGGCGGGCCATCGGTCACCACATCGAGGACCGTAAGCGGGAGCGCATCCCGGCGAAGGAGCACGACTACTACGGGGTGCAGGCCCTGACGCGGGGACAACGCCAGGGGCTTGCCCAGAAGCAGGCTAAGGCCCTGGTAGAGGTGGACAAGGGCGCGAAGGACGTTAAGAAGGCCAAGGGCACGGCAGACGGAGCCCAGATGGTGGTCCTTGCCCGCAAGATCGACGCCGGTATTTCGGCCTACCACGAGGCACAGCTTGTGGCCCTGAGCCCGGCCCAGCGCAAGACGTTCCGCCAGACGCTGGAGGAGACCCGCGCGAAGGCGGACGCCCTCCTGGCCAAGCTCCAGGAACTCGAAGCGCCCGCCACCGGCGACGCTACCGCCTGACCGTTCTGCAGAGCGCTCAACAAGCCCCCGCTCCATACCTGGAGCGGGGGCTTTGCTCTGCCTGATCGGCCGCCGCGTAACCCCTCCCAGACAACTCCCCCGGAAGCCACAAGCGGCCTTAGAAGGCCCTGTAGTAGGGGAGTTGGGCATTGGGAGCCCTTAGCACCATCACGCGCAGCGGAAGCCGTTTCTACGTCGATAGTGACTCGGGTGCCAAGGCCCCGGGCGTGACCTCCATTCTGTCGATGCAGCCGAAGCCGTTCCTCCAGTTCTGGGCGGCCAAGGAAGTGGCCACGGCGGCCGTGACCAACCTCGGTGCCCTGGTGGGCCTGGCCATGCAGGACCCGGCCGGCGCGGTGGATTACCTCAAGGGTGCCCCGCGGCGGATCACCAAGGAGGCCGCGGAGACCGGCACCGCCGCCCATGACCTCTTCGAGCGACTTGCGCGGGGCCAGAACCCTGGCCGTGTCCACCCCGAACTTGAGCCTTTCGTAAGGCACTTCCGGGAGTTTCTGGAGACGGTGAAACCCCGCTTCATCTACATCGAGGATGCCGTATGGAGTGACAGCCATAACTACGCGGGTTCTTTCGATGCGATCTGCGAAATCGCGGGGGAAGTCGTGATGCTGGACTTCAAGACGACCCGTTCCGGCGTGCATGAGGACGTGGCCCTCCAGCTTGCTGCGTACAGCAATGCGGACCGCATCGTCCGCGCTGACACTGGCGCATCTGAGCCCCTGCCGGTCATCGACGCGGCGGCCGTTCTCCACGTCCGCCCAGAGGGCTGGAAGCTCGTTCCCGTCCGCCACGCCCCGGAGCTGTTCGACGTGTTCTTGAACCTCCGGGCGGTCTTCGACTGGGACCGGGAGATCAAGCGCGGAGTGATCGGCCGGCCGGTCGCCTCCGGCGGTGAGGCAGAGACGGGCAGCCAGCGCCGCAAGTAGCTGGCCTGGGGGCCGTAACGGCCCCCAGACAACGACACCGAGAGCCAAGGCCCCGGGCTGGCTGTTCATACGCCCCCGGGGCCTTGCGCTGCCCACACCGTCAAGCGAATTCAAGTGAGGCCGCGTGTCCCTGCGCATTTTCGAGACCGACCCCAACGCCCTGCCGAAGACCTTCAGCTCCGACTTCGTGGGCCGCTTCCGTGCCGGTCAGCTCCTGAACAACCGGCCTGTGGCCCTGCCCGCTTGGCGGATCACTACCGGAGATCCGGAAGTGGCCGATGCCGTGGCCGGCCTGTATGGAGGCACCCCGCAGGAGTGGGAGACCACCAAGGAAGACAACCGTGAAGTACTGACCAACGCGGACAGCGTGCGCGTCATCGTGGAGGGGGCGGAGGCAGTCTCCTCCCGCATGGCCCTGTACGGCATGCAGGGCGTCATCCATGCCTGCGATGGCGTCGCGTTCCTGGAGCCGGAGGAGGACCGCGGGAAGCCGTGCGGCTGCCCGAGCGACTTCAAGGAGCGCCGAGCCCTGGCGAAGAGTGGCCGGGGCCCGAAGCCGGATATCCGGATCAGCTACCGCCTGGCTGACGCTCCCTCCCTGGGAGTCTTCCGGCTGGTGACCTCCTCCTGGGACTTCACCCGGTCTCTGCCGGCCACCCTTACCGCGCTGGACAAGGTGCAGGGGCCGGCCCTGTGTGACCTGTACCTGGAGCTGGTGGAGTTCACGACAACCGCCGGCGTGGACGTGACCTATCGCCACCCTCTCCTCAAGGTCCGCGGGCCTGCCCCGGCCAACGTGGAGGCGGCGCTCCCTTCGCTGAAGAAGTCCCTTGAAGAGCCCCCGTTTTAGTCACGGGCCGTCACGTCCACAGCTGGACGACTGCAACATCCCGTAACCGCGCTCAGTATGAGGAGAGTTCGCTTGAGCAAGAGAGGTCATATCCACGACTTCACCGGGGCGCCCATCGTCGCGGGGGACACCATCGTCTACGCGACGAGGCAGGCCAATCGAGTCCGCATGACGGAGGCCGTGGTCATCAAGCCCACGTCCGCGATCATCGGCGGGCGGGTCGTGCCCCTGCTCAAGGTGAAGCCCACCGGGCAGGAATCTGGGTTCGTCCGCCGGCGGAGTTTCCGGGTAGAGACGATTGCGGCTGAACACGTCGCGGTCACGATCCCTGGTGACGACCTTTAAAACCCCGACCACATCGGCCCCGTCATGACTGTGACGGGGCCCTGTCGTGGCCGGAACATGTTCCGGCCTCAAGGAGTGACAGAGCTGATGGCACGCACCATCGCAGTAGACGCGGACCGGGTGTACCGCGCCGTGATCGTGAAGACCTACGCGGCCACCGCTGACCAGCCGGAGCGCACATGCCGGCACGCGGAAGGGCCGTACGACACAGCGGCCGTCGCACGCCGGCGGACCACGCTCTGGAAGAACTTGGCCCAGGAGCAACGAGGTTGGGGCCCTTCCCACGTTGACGCCCATGTGGAGAGCGCCGTTCTCGTCTGGGAGCGGATGGTGTGAGCAACCCGAACAAATCCCGCGGCACAGCCTGGGAGACGGCCATAGTCCGGTACCTCAACGAGGTCTTGGGTATCCCGCTGGCGGAGAGCGGGGCCCCAAAGTTCGGGGCGCGTCACCTGATGCCGATCAGTCGCAAGGTGCAGACCGGTCAGCACGACACAGGTGATATCGACGCGTACCCGTTCGTCCTGGAGGCCAAGGACGAGAAATCGCACCGCTTCTCGGCCTACGTGGAGCAAGCCAACCGAGAGGCCGCTAACGCTGAAGTTCCCTACGGGGCCGCCGTGGTCAAACGCCGCGGGAAGAACGTTCGTCATGGCTACGTCGTGATGGACCTGGAAACTTTCGGCCGGCTGCTCAAGGACGGCCGGCGCGGATAGATCCCCAAGCGGGCGTGTAACCGGTCCCAGACAACGGTCTGGACCGGTGCACGCCCGTTTTTGCGTTGGAGGGGATTTTGAAAAGTCTCGCGGAGTTCCTGGGCCGTTTCCCACAGGTTGTGGAGGAGCGCGGGGAGTATGGCGTCCAGTGCCCGGCTCACGAGGACAGCCGCCCCTCCCTGTGGTTCCGGCTCAAGGAGGACGGGAGCCTCCTGGTCAATTGCTGGGTGTGCCAGGACCGGGCCAAGGTGCTGGCGGCGCTGGGCTGGAGCGCGGCAGACCTGTACGACTGGGCGCCCGGGGAGGGCGTCACGGTCTCCTCCAAGCCCGTGCCGGGAGACCTCACTCCTGGGCACATCGCGAGCCTGGCCACCTACGTGGACACCACGAACCTGGCCCTCCTGGGGGAGAGCGACGAGGCCGCGCAGGCGCGGGCGTACGTCTGGCAGCGATTCGGCCTCGACGCGGAAAAGGCCGCGGACCTGGGCCTGGGCTTGGACGCCCTGGGCGTGGACGAGGTATTCCCGCACCGGTCGCCGGCCTACCAGCGCTATCCCCGTCTCACGGTCCCGCTCGTGGACTTCCACGGCGTCCCCAAAGGACTCCAGGGCCGTGACCTGACGGGCGACTGTCCAGCACGGTGGGTCAGCCTGTCCAACCCGGACGGAGCCGAGTGGGGCAAGTACGGCGTCCTGCGTGCCAGCAACACCGGCCCCGTGTTCATCACGGAAGGCCCCGGCGACGGGCTGACGGCCGTTGCCGCGGACTATGACGCCGTGCCCATCCGGGGCGCCACCCTGGCCGGCAATGAGGGGCTGGTGGAGGAGCTGGCGGCCGGCCTGGGGGACAGGGAGGTGATCCTTGCCGGCGACCATGACGCCGGCGGCGCCGGCTTTAACACCACACTCGCTGACGCCCTCACCCGAGCCGGCCTCGTGGTCCGCCTTCTGGAGATAGCCCACCAGGGGGACGACCTGACCGACTGGCGCGCCCGGGACACCGACGCCTTCCCAGTCGTGCTGCGGACGGCCGTCCGGCGCGCCGCTGTGCACGTCGTAGACGTGGCGACCGGGGAGCCGGAACATGTTCCGGACCGCACCACAGAGACAGCAAGCCCCCCGCTGCCCCTCACAGACCTGGGCAACGCGGAGCGCCTGTACCGCCAACTGGGCGGCCACATACGGATGGTGCCGGGAGTCGGGGTGCTGAAGTGGACCGGCCGGCACTGGCGGACCGTTCCACAAGAGGCCCTGTATGCAGATGTGCGGGCCGTGATCCACGCCATGCCCCAGGAGAAGGGGCAAGACCCGGAGCGGCTGGCAAAGCACGTCCACCAGAGCCAGAACGCCAGCCGGGTCAAGGCCATGGTGGACATGCTGGCGTCCATCCCCGGCGTCTACGCCGACCTGACCGAATTCGACGCCTTCCCCCACTTGCTGGCGTTCCGCAATGCGGTGATTGACCTGCGCAACGGCGCAATGCGCGAGCACGCGCCGCAGGACATGAACACCTACTTCGTGAACCTGGACTACGACGCGAACGCCCAGGCGCCGCGTTGGGAGCGCTTCCTTGCGGAGTGCCACCCCACCAGCCCACAGGCACCGGACTTCCTTCGCATGTTGACCGGCTACGGCATCACGGGCCACGCCGTGGAGCGGATCTTTGTGATGCACGTCGGGGAGACCACGAACGGGAAGACGACGTTCACGGACAGCCTGGAGAACGTGTTCCGGGAGCTGATCAAGAGGGCGGACCCTTCGTTGTTCGAACGCCGGCGGGAGAGCGGCGGGCCCCGGGCCGACATTGTGGGCCTTCGCGGAAAGCGGCTGGTCCTCTCCAGCGAGTGGCCGGCCGGCATGAAACTGGACCAAGCCCTGATGAAGTCGCTGACCGGCGACCAGTCAATAACGGCCCGTGGCGTCTACGCCCGGTCGGAGATCACGTTCCGGCCCACGGCTCTGGTCCAGGTGGATACGAATTACCCGCCGGATGTGGATGCGACGGATGCCGCATTGTGGCAGCGCGTTCGCGTCGTGCCGTGGCTGGCCGACTTCCGCGGGCGGGAGGACCGGCACCTCAAGTCGGCACTCGCCCAGGAGAGCGCCGGGATAGCCGCATGGGCGGTGCGGGGGGCCATCGAGTGGTACGCCCAGTACAAGGCCGGCAAGGGCCTGACCTTCCCGAAAGCCGTGGACAAGGCCACTGCCAGATACCGCGACGCCTCCCACCCCCTGAGTGGGTTCATCGAGGCGGGCGGAGACGAATTCGAAGTGGTGGAAGGGGAGTTCACGCCCCGGACGGAGGTCTGGGAGCGCTACCGGATGTGGTGCGAAGACTCCGGCATCCGACACCCCATGACCAAACCGAAGGTGTACGCGGCCGTGCGCGCCTTCCCTGGCGTGGCTGAAGGGGCCGGCAGTGGCGTGCACAGAGGCGTGAGGGGGTTTCGCGACCTGCGCGACTGCCGGGCCGTGAAACCGGCCCCAGACAACACCGGTGCAGACATCTTCGGTCAGCCGAAGTAAGACGCGACACCACCGAAAGAGGGGGTCGGCCTGCGGGCCGGCCCCCTTTTCGCATGCCGCGACACAGGCCGGCCGCCATGGCGGCCGGCGGCTGGCCCCGTACCGGGGAGAGAACTTGCGCACCTACCGCCACCACATAGCCGGCACGGAGACCACCATCCACGCCGTGGAGACCCAGGAGGACGGGCAAGAGGCCGTCCAGTGGCTCAAGCGCCACAACCCGCGGTCCCTGGCGCTGGACACCGAGACCTCTGGGCTGAACATCTACAGCCCAGACCACCAGCTCCGGACAGTCCAGTTCGGCACCGGTGACACAGCCTGGGTCATCCCTGTGGAACGCGGCCCCTACTTCCAGGCCCTGGCGCGTGAAGTCGTCATCAAGGCCCCAGAGCTGTTGATCCACAATGCGGCCTATGACCTCCTGGTACTGGATCGCCACGGCATCGCGCCTCTGGAGGAACTAGCGCCGAAGGTCGTAGACACCAAGATCCTGGCTCACCTGTGTGACTCCCGGCAGGACTATGAGGGCGGAGTGGGAATCAGCCTCAAGCCCCTGGCCGCCCACTACGTGGACCAGACCGCCCCAGACACACAGGCCGGCCTGAAGAGCGCGTTCCGCGCCTACGGCCTCACAGAACACACGGGATGGTCTGGAATCCCGTATGAGGACGAGACCTACCAGCGATACGCGGGACTGGACGTACTGATCACCTTCCGCCTTCATCCAAAGCTGAATGCGGAGATGCACCGGCTGACCATCCCGGATCGACTCGTGGAGTTCGAACACCGCTTGATGGCGATATGCGCGCGAATGCAGCGCACTGGAATGCGCCTGGACGTGGAGTACACCCGCGGCCTCGTGGACCGCCTGGAGCGGGACGCCGAACACCACGCCCGCCGTGCCGCCCGCTATGGGGTGCAGAACGTCAACAGCACCGCGCAAGTAGCCAGTGCTCTGGTGGGGATGGGGGAGACGCTAACGGAGGTCACGGCATCGGGTGCCCTTCGCGTGGACAAGGCCGTTCTCCTGGACCTGGCGGACCTTGACGACCAATGGAACCCACGCGCCAGCCGGCGGCCAAACCCGTTGGCTGACGCGGTTCTCCACGCCAAGCGGGCTTCGCGCTGGCGCACGTCGTACGCACTGGCCATGCTGGAAGGGCGCGACGCCAACGACCGAGTACACCCCAGTATCAACACGCTCGGAGCCCGCACCGCACGCGCCAGCGTCTCCGGCCCGCCGTTGCAGCAGCTCCCCTCCAGGGACTGGACGATCCGCCGCGCGATCATCGCTGGGTCAGGACATGCGTACTTCTCCGTAGATCAGTCCAGTGTGGAACTCGTGGTGCTGGCGGCCCTGTCTCAGGAGCCGCGTATGTGCACCGCGATCAAGGAGGGCCGTAACCTCCACGACTTCACAGCGATGCTGATGTTTGGCGATCAATTCACCAAGGCTCAGCGCAATTTGGCCAAGGTGGCAGGTCTCGGCACGAGCTACCAGGGCGGGCCGGCCGCCCTGGCCCGGCAGACCGGCCTACCGGTGGCCGTCATGCGGGACACCCTGTACCGGTACGCGCGGGCCTACCCAGGTATCAAGCGATGGGCTCGCGCCATGCAGCGTCACGCGCTCGCCAATGGATGCGAGGTGCGCACCCCTTCGGGGCGCCGGCTCGTGCTGGACCGCGACAAGGTGTTCCGCGTCGTTGCGTATCTGTGCCAGTCCACCGCCCGGGACACCATGGGGCAGGCTCTTTTGGACCTGGACGACAAGGGGCTGAGTGCCCACCTCAACCTCTGGGTGCACGATGAGGTGCTAGGTACAGCGCCGACGGCGGACGCTGCTGGTATCGCAAATGAAGTTGCGGAAACAGTGCGGATGTCGCTGTTCGGTGTCCCGATCGACGCGGGAGCAGACGTGTACGGGCCCACATGGGCGGGTGGGTACGGTCTGCCTGAGGAGTGGCGAGTTCCGGCAGGCAAGACCGATGCGGTCAGCGCCAAGCTCGTCTGAGCTGAGCCAGCGCCGCCAGGGCTCCACCCTTGAGGGTCCGGCACTTTCAGGGGTCTTCCAGCTCGTCCGGGAAGAAAAAGCGCTCCGTCTCGCCTTCGCCCCGGTTCCATCGCTGCACCCACAGGCCGGCCCGGATGGATTTCTCAAGGTACGCGTTGCATTCGTCGCAAGCCTGTTGGGACATGTGCGGATCACGGATGAACCACACGAACTCCCCCGGCCGGTCCCGAGGGAGGCAGACAAGAACTTCAGGGAAGGCGTCGGCCGGAAGGATCTCAAACCGGACCTTGAGCAACGTATGCTCGCTGGGCTCCGTGCTCTCGTCTGCTCCCCACCGTGTCGCCCAGAGGCCGTTGCGGAAGATGTGCCGACTGACAACGTTCAATTGCTCACAGAGCTTTTCACTGGCGTCACCTGGGCGAAAGGTTGCCACTATGCGGCCGGGCTCTTCAGACACGAACAGCGCCCGACCAGCGGGCACTTTGCCATCCCGGTCGACCTCGTAGCGCACCTCGGCCGCGTATATCTCCGGCTCTGTCATCTCTCTTTACCCCCGTACGGCGTGAGTGGGTCATGGATCATCGCATGTGTTTTTGATCTTCGCGACAGGTAACCGCGGTGTGCCGCCATGTGCCGATCCGCTGCTAGGTCGGGTGGGAGGCGAAACGCTCACGGAGCGTCGCGCCTCCCCAGGCTTCCCCACGCTTCGAGCATCGCCCGGACTTTGGCTCTGTCCTCTTCGGACAGCTCCCAGTAGTGATGGACGAGGGTGCGCGTCTCGCCATCGTCGCTCCACGCGGTCTCGATGCCCATGTACTGAACGCCGGCAGCCTCCTGAACAAGCCTTAACGGGAGGTCAAGCCCCTTGGCCAGGGCGCGAAGCTTGGGCAGATCGGGTGCCTTGATCGTCTTGGTTTCAAGGTTGCCAAGGGTGGCGTGCGTCCACATCGATCCGGCGGCAGGGTCCTGGGGATCGACGCAGCGCGAGGCGAGTTCGCGCAGGGTCAGGCCCAGCTGTGCCCGCCGCGTACGCACGAGATCGGACAGATCCTTCCTTGATGCCTCAGTCATCGTTCCTCACTTCCGATCACTACGGACGCGAGACCACCTCGCACCCTGGTTTGCCTAACCTTAGTAACGCGTTCTAGACAGCTTGTCTAGGTTTTCTCCAAGCCGGCGCCACCCCACCTCGGGTTGCTGGCCAAACTTTGACGAGCTGTATAAAGACATAGACACGAGTGAGGTGACGTGCGACGCTTCAGTCTAAGATTTTAGACAGCTCGGCAAGGGGGTCTGACATGGTGCGTGACAGGGTGCGGTCTGCTGAGCGTGGGGGCCAGTCACGCCTGTGGGCCGTCGTGCGGCATTACCGAAGCTCATCCCGTAAGGCCAAGCCCTCCGGCGTCACTCGGGTGCAAGCGACGAAGGTGTTCGCCTACCTGGCGACGCTGAACGGAGGCTCCGCCGCCAAGAGGACTGCGGACCCCACGGCAGTCCGTAACGCGTCGCTGCGTGACCACGCCACCCTTGAGGGCCGTGACGCCCGGTGCGCGTTGTCGAACCTCTCCGCCACCATGGCGGAGTTCACCGTCCGGCGTTGAGCCCCGGACGGAATCGTTAGCGTGCGCACGCTAACCAGCTAGCCGCTTAGCGGCTTTGAAGCCCCGCCCGGTCTCCATTGACCGGTCGGGGCTTTTCCGTCTCTTGAGCCACCACGGCCTCGCGTTCGCGGCCCCGTGGCACGCGCTCCCTCTCTGACGCCAGTACGGCCCACCGACCCCGGGCCCCGCGTCGATCCCACGCAGTCATCTGCTGTCCGGAACATGTTCCGGACCCCTTAAGAGACGGGATCTTTGCACCCTTCGATTCGAACATTCCTTCGAATCACTCGGGATCGGGCTGGGCCGTAACCGCCCCCAGACAACGCCGGCAAGCGCCGCGCGGGGCGGCCCATTCGCCCAGGAGATCCCACCTTGCTTTCCCACGCCTTGATTTGTGCTGCCCAAAACCAGGACGCGGACGCAGTAGCGGCCGTTCTGGAGGCCGCAGAGCCCTACGTCCGAGAGGCCGCCGCCCGGCACGTGGGGACGGCGGCCGTGTCGTCTGCCGGCCACGCTGACCTGTTCGAGGAGCTGTGCCAGGAGGGCCGGCTTGCAGCCCTGGAGGCGCTGGGTACCTACCGGCCCGACAAGGGTGCGCAGTACACCACGCACGCGTACCGCCGCATCCACATGCGTATCTACGAGGCCGCCAACGGGGGCGCGGACAACGGCGCTACCGCCGATCAGCGCGCCACGTTCCTGCGTTGCCTGGGCGTGGTCGGGGGCGACTGGGAGGCCGCCGAATACCTGTGCACGGTCCTGCCGGGGGACGGGCACCGCATGTCGGCGGAGACCGCCGGCCATGTTCGCCGGGTCATGCAAGGAACGGACTCGCTGGACGCACCGGCCGGTGTACGCGGAGCGGAAGGAGAAACGATTCCTCTCGTGGAGTCCCTGGCCGACCCCTACAGTCTGGGCCTGCCGGACGACCTGATAGAGGCCCGGGACCTGGACAGGCACCAGCGTGCCCAGCGAATCGCCCTGGCACATGCCCTGTTGGCCACCGTGGACGACCGCAAGGCGCAAGTTCTCCGCCTCACCTACGGGATAGCCCCGGACCCGCACCTGGCGAACGAGGACGGCAGCCCGGACAACGCGGCGATAGCCGAAGTGATGGGCATCGACCGGGCCAACACGGTGGCCGTGATGCGCACCCGCACTCTTGCCAAGCTCCGGGCCGTGGCCGAACGCGTCTCGGAGGAGCTGGAGGACGAAGCGGCGTGACGCCGGCTGCCCGCCGCCGGCTCACGGCCCAGCGTCGGCCCGTGCGCAGCGTGCCTGACCTGTCCCCGCGAGCCGCGCGCAGGCGGCGCCGGCCCCGTCCTGATCCCTACGACCGCGCGGAGATCCTGGCCCGCTGGGGCGGGTGCTGCTACTGCGACGGCCCTGCGGAGGAGCTGGACCACGTGGTCCCCCTTGCTCACGGCGGGCCAGACCTGGCGGCCAACCTCGTGGCCGCCTGCCGTGAATGCAATTCCACCAAACACGCCAAGTCGCTTGCCGAATGGGCGGCAGAGCGTTGAACGGAGTGCCCAAATGCAGCCCCGAAATCTGACCCCGGAAGACGCTGCCCTCATGGGCCTGCCGGTCCTGGACCACGGCGGTACCCGCCAGTGGGATTCCGCAGATCTTGAATCCGTATCTCTGGGAGTCCTCTTTCTAGAGAATAACGAAGAGGAGGAACAAGACCTTGACGAGTGGTAATTGGAATGCCAATCACGCGCGTCCGTACACCCACTAAGGAGAACGAACGTGACTCTTCATGAGACCCGGGAACACCGCGCAGACCTCACCAGCCGCACCGGCCGGGTTCGCGCCTGGACCACTGAGAAGGAGCCCGGATACATCTCGATAGCCGTACCCAACGACCGATGCCAGATGACCCCCGCCGACGCCAAAGCACTGGCCGCGTGGCTGAGAGCTCGGGCAGCAGAAGAGGAGACTCCTCAGCAGCGCCGCACGGGCCTGACGGAGACAGCCCCACGCAGCCGGCCTGTGTGGTCGTGACGCTCGCCAGGGCGCAGCACGGCGTAGCGAGGAACGTCAACTAGGGCCCCTTCGGGGCCATTTATGCCGGGGCGTGGCCATGGTGCCAGACGTGCAGGCAGGCCGCCCCTACGGGCCCTAGCGGGCCCTCCGGGGTGAATTGGGGGGCGCCTTCGGCGCGTTCACCCCCAATTCAGTCTGCGCAAGCGCAGACCGCTTTCCGGGCGCCTGCGGCGCGTTCACCGGAAAGTCATTGACCGGGCGCCTTCGGCGCGTTCACCGGCCAATGAGCCAGCCTTTACGCCCGGCCTCATGGACACGCCCCGGCATCCCGTGGGGGCTGAGCCCAGATGAAAGGACCCACCATGGTCGATCTGACCAAGCACCCTCACGAGACATGGCGCTTTAGCGATAAGCCGGAATTCCGGCCGCGTGAAGGCGTCGTGTCCATCACCGTGTGGCCAAGTGCTGCCATGGCGGAACTGGACGCGGAAGAGGGACGAAAGCAGGGCTACACCACTCAAGTACGGGAGGTCTGAGGGACAATGCGCGTATTCGGAACCTGGCACGGTGGCAGCAACTACGGCTTGGGGGACGTGTTCCTGGATATGGAGTCTTGGCCGACCATGGAGGCAGCCAAGACTGCCCTCCAGATCCGTGCAATGAGTGGTGGACTCCCCGTTGACGACGGCGCCCACGTCGTCGATTTCGACGAAGACGGACGCGCCACCGTCGGTCACGCACAGGGCAGCGTGATCTATCCGTGCGTGGACGCTCAGGTGTCCTACCTGGACTTGTTCCCGGCCAGCCGGGACGGGGACGGCTGGACCATCGATGTGAACTGCCTGATGGCCCGGCTGAAGTTGGGCCCGCGTGGGGGCGTCCAGGTCGAGAACGCCTAGCAAGTGAACGCGGGGCGGGTGGCAAGGCAAGTGCCACCCGCCCCTTTTGCGCGCCGAAATCGACAGCCCTACGGGCTGGGTCGCCCCTATGTGGCCTGCGGCCACGGCGACCAAAGCGGACGGTCCTGCGGCCCGGGGTGCCTTTCAAGCGGCCTTCGGCCGCGCGGCACCCAAAAACAACCCGCCCTCCGGGCGGGGCGCTTCGCGCCGGGCCCCTTCAAGGCGCTTCGCGCCGGGCCCGCCCCTGCGGGGCAAAGGAACCGGCCTACGGCCGGCCACCGCCAACGAAGTCCGGAACACGTTCCGGTGAGCACGGCAACTAGTGGGGCCCCCACGGGAGTTCCCTGGCGGGGGCCTTTCTGCGTGGTGGTCCGGAACATGTTCCGGGGGTCGCTTCACAACCCCGTACGGGGTGTGTATTGTTCTGGGTGTCGGGAGGGACCGCCTCCCGGCGGCACATTGATAAATCAACAGGGGAAACGCCATGTCAGAGATCATTTCCGACCTGGAAGCGCGCGAGATCTCAGCGGATTGGCACACCGGGCAGTGGAGCGCGATGTATGCGCTTACCTCCTCCGGCGCCATCACCGGTGAGATTGAGCTTGAAATCCAGGCGGAGGTCATGGAACTGACCACCGAGTCTGAGCGCACCAAGACAGGCCGCATCCGCTCCGCGGAGATCAGGCAGGAGATTGAGCGACTGCAAAACCTCCTGGACTACGTGAGTCACCACGGAGAGCGCGGCCCGAAAGATGGGTGGTCGGGTCTGACCTGGTAACCGCGAGAGGTCCCGCCGAAGGCAAGCCGGCGGGGCCTCCCGCCCCCCTGTAGCTGGGATGCGTCCCGGCTCTACCCAGGGAGAAGTACCGAATGGCGAAACGCTGCGACGGGTTCAACGTGTTCATGCACCAGTGCCCGGAAGGCGCCAGGTGGATGGTCAAGCGCAGGGACATGGTCTTTTCCTGGTTCTATGCGTGCAGCGAGCACCTTGACCAGGTCAGCGCAGAGCAGGAGGACGGGTCCGGCCAGAAGCTGGAAATTGTCCGACTGAGCGCGTAAGCGCCCATGACGTGGGCTCCCGCCACAGGCAAGGTGGCAGGAGCCCACGCTCCAGGGTCGCACACAGTCAAGATCACTGGCTGACGACCTGAGAGTCAGCCCCCACGCAGAAGAGCCCCCCGCCGTTGCTGGCGGGGGGCTCTTCTGCGTTTTCTGAGCCGGCATGAAGGGGCAGCGTCCACCCCCTCCTGAACGTGCCCCGAGGGCGGGCACGGGCCGCACAGGGCCGCCAGAACGGTCAGACAGCGCCGAACTCCCCGGCCTTGACGCCCGCCACGAAGGACGAGAACGCATCGGCGGTGAAGTCCAGAACCGGACCGGCCGGGTTCTTGGAGTCACGAACGGGGACCACGCCGCGCGAGGCGACGAGGTTGGCGGCAACCTCCACGCAGGTGCCGCCGTTGTCACTGTGGGAGGACTTGTACCAACGGGGGGATTCGGGGGATTCGGTCGTCACGGGGTGCCCTTTCGCAACTGCTCGATCATGGCCACTGACACCGCTTGGGAGAGCGCTTCGGCCTGTAATTGATGGTAAGCCGTCAGCATGGGCGTCACGGACGCGTTCTCTCGGTCTAGGTGTCCCTGGGCTTGGGACTCGGCGTAGGCGATCACGGACCGGTCGGACAGCGTCAAGACGTTGACAGGCAGGTTGAGCGTGCGGCGCTCGCCTATCTCGTACGGTGCCACCTGTAGCAGCGTGTTCGGCAGCTCGGCGAACTCAACCAGACGTGCCAACTGGGCATCCATGACGGAGCGTCCGCCAACGGGCCGACGGATGCAGCTCTCATCCATGGTCACAAACACCATGGGTGGCCGGGGCCGGACAAGTGCCGATTGCCGTTCGGCCACGAGCGAGACGCGTTCATCGGCCTGTTCGGGCGTAATGGCACCCCGCCGGACGGCGCTGTCCGCCAACACTCGTGCGTACTCCGGTGTCTGCAACAGGCCGGGGATGATCCCAATCTCAAACTGTCGAATCTCTACCGCCCGGCCCTCATACCCGACGTACTCCGGAAAGCCTTCCAACAGGCTGCCGTGTTTGATCTCGCGGTACTGACGTTCGAAGGTGTCCGCTGTCTCCGCGATGCCGAAGGCGCGGTCTGCGGTACGCGAGAAACGCAGGGTTGGCGGTTTGCGAGCAGTTTCAACAGCCGAAATATGCTGGCTGGAATATTCCATGATCGCGGCTAGATCTTCCTGGCCCCAACCGCGATCCTCCCTCAACCTGCGCAGACGGGCCCCGTAGGCCGCTTCCGGGCTACTTTCAGGGTCCAACTCCTTGCGGTTGACCATGGCTTCCCCAACTCGTCCTTCGATTCTGATTACTTGAAGGGTTCCCGACTGTAGACCACGCTGAGCCCTCCCGGTAGTGGAAGCACTACGGAGAGGAACCGACGTGTCCCGGAACCACACTCCCAAGCCCCCTACCGCCCGGCACCGTAACGACGTGGTCGAGCTGGACTTGCGCATGGCGGCAGGCGCGGTCTGGCGGCCCCGCAAGGAGTCGGGCGGTGAGACCTGGCTCAGTCGCTGGGCCCCGTACCCTGCCGGAATCCGACGGGGCCCGTACGCCTACCCCACGCACTCCAACCTGATGAAGGCTCAGGCGGGCCTCAAGAAGGTGCTAGCAGTGATACAGAGTGAAGACGCGGCAACCTCACCGGCCCTCCAGGCGGTCCCCACTCAACCCGTGTCTGAGTGCTTGATCTGCAAGGCGGCGCGTAACCGGCGCACTTTGTGCTGGGCTCGGCAGGACGAGCGCGGTCTCCAGACGTGCGACGAGGTGATCGCCGGCCACCCCCACCCCGCGACGGGGGCCGAGTGGTGAGCGCCGAATTTCCCCAAGATGCCTGTCATCCGCTCCGGTCGGCACTGTCCGCGTGGCCGAAGTGCACATGCAGACACCCTGAGTGCCCCAACAAGAAGACCCCCGTTGCCGAGGACCAGCCGGACCACGAGCGGGTTGCCGACGGCGACAGCGAGACCCTGACTTGCCTTCGCTCGCGCGTGCACAACGACTACGAGCGGCGGCAGCAGTACGGACCGCTTGGGAGGTCCCTGTGAGCTGTGACAAGTGCCGGAAGCTGCGAGCCGCATTGGCAGAGGCCGAGCGAAGCGGCGACCAGACGAGGGCCGTTGACTGCCGGGTATTGCTGCGGCGGCACCCTCAACACGACGGCGCACCAGTTGAGAAGAAGGGAGAGCAGTGGATTCCCCGGGCATAGAAACCACTGCTGACCCCTTTGCGGGCACGCCGTACGAGAACAGCCCTCAAGGGTGGTGGACGGAGGGCGGGGGAGCACTGGACGGGAAATCTGGAGTGGTCTACGTCCCCCGCAGCGATGCGGTTGACCTGAAAGACCGCCCGATCTGCCATCGGCCGGCGCGCTGGGCACGGTGGAAGCGGCTATGAGGATCGTTCTCCCCTTCGGCTGGGTGCTGTTCCTTTTCATTGCGTCCGCGCGAACAGATCCGAATTGCTTGCCAAGATGCGTGAGCGCATCGACGAAATGCAGACGAATGGAGGGCCGTGCGAGTGAGGTATAGGCGCTGCTCCGCTAAGTCCCGACGTGACAACTTTCGAGACCCTGACGCTCCTCTACGTCCGCCGGGCATGAAATGGGTGAGGTGCCACCTCCGGCACGGTCACAAAGGGGTGCACGTTTCGTATTTCCGGGAGGGGGGTTGGAAATGGTGGCACCGCAAAAGGGCGTCACCGCCGCCTTGGTACCCGTGGTATTAACCGTTAAAGGAAGCGCACAGCAGATGAATCTAGGAAGAGTCGGCCGCGAATACTGGGTGACCACCGACAGGGAACGGGCCGAAGATTACGCCAGCGAGTTCGTCAACGCCTTCCGGCGCCTCGATATCGACTTTGCCGATATCTCCATCAAAGATCCGTGCGAAGACTGCAAAATCTCGACCTCGGATCATGTAATCAAGGTCGGAGTGATTTCCGTAGACGAGGCTGCCGACTTCGCGGGAAAAGCCAACCGGGCAATGGATCAACTGGCCCAGTACCGGCAGCTGTACGGCCCGCTCCAGGAGCCAGCAACCGAAGACCCGGCCACCTAGCGACCTTCAAGAATCCGCCCTCTGCTGGGCCTTCCGAGAGGGGGCCGGCCCACCACCACGGCCGGCTCTTTTAATCGAGAGCGGGTGCCCGGCCCTACGTAGCGTGGGGTCGGACACACCCAAAGCACCACGCTAGTCACGGGGAAAGTCCATGAACACGCAGCAGGCAATTACCACACCAGTTTACGTTCGCCCAGGCACCAGCAGATATCACAAGGTACAGCACTGCGGAATGCTGACAGTCGGCCCCACGATAGACAGCAGCATCCCGAGGCCGGAGCTGGTGGTGACGTCACTCATCAAGGCCCAACGTACGGGAAAAGGGCCGTGCCTGTTTTGCTGGTGATGGATGGACCCAACCTGAAATCCCCAGGACCTGAATCCTCGGAGGATTTGACCTTTGCCGAGACGCACGCATAAAGAGGCAGAGGAAGCGCGCGACCGAGTAGCCAAGTCCAGGGAAGCGATTTCCGATCGGCATCTCATCGGAGGAGAGTCGGTGTCTAGGTTGGCCACAGAATTCGGAGTAACCCGTCACTTCCTGACCGGCATGATGGACACCTGGGGCATTGACCGCAGAGGGAAACACCAGCGTCCCTGAATCGAGCCTCCACCCCCACGGACCCCCGGCTTCCTGTGGCCGGGCGCGCTCCTCACGGAGGGCTACCACATCCCCCGTATTGCCCCCGTCGCGTATCCACAGCGACGCAGAGGGGAGCGCGATGGCCACCCGAGGCTATGGGCGAACACCTCGGGTGGCCCCAAATCTCCCGCCCCGCTATTCCTGTAGTCCGGTTTACCGGGGCGGGTTACCAATGCTCACCGAATAGGACAGGCGCAATGGCCACGAACGAACCCCCGTGCAATGCCAACGGTGAAGACGCCGGCGGGCAGCCGCAATGCACCACGCACGATGCCACGGTCATCCGGCCGTCCGGAGCGCCGGAAGGCGTCTACAAGTGCGGAACGGAGTATGTCGTGAAGGAAGGCGAAGGCAAGTAGCCCCAAGACCCTCCCTTGCCGAACTCTGCTGAGAACTGCGGGGTGCCGGCTACCCCGTCCCAGCGGATCGTCCGCTCCACCCTTGGACAGCTGGAGCGAATGATCCGCCGGGATGGGGACCAGCCGGCGAAAACGACGTTCGCTGCCCCTGTGGCCCCCTGCTGGGGGCGCCGCAGGGGCAGCTGTAGTTCTTGCGCTGGTTCCGCTTGGCTCCTATGCCCTCTTGACGGCCTCTCCTGACAGGGTGATGGTCGTGCAATCGGGCGCAATCACATCGACCCATGGAGGGGTAAGACGTGAAACTGCGGTTCCTCGGGATCATCCCGAACACACCCGACGTCGATTCTCCAACCATCTGGCTTGAGGAGGACACCGGGGATCTGTTGATCCAGTCCTACAAGGCCACAGAGGAGGAGGTGAAGGCGTGCCAAGAGATCGGCTCAATCCCGGGCCACTCCACGGCCGTCCCGGACCACGAGACGATCATTCGGTTGCCCAAGGTCATGCGCCGGTACATTCCACGCTCGGAGGACAGCACCGTTGAAGAACCCCGTACTTGAGGGCCTGGCGAACGCCCAGCGCTCCGCCGTACACCTAGAGATGCGCGACGCCTACCAGCCCAGCGATCCCGAGTTCATCGCCTGGCAGAACGGGAAGCGTCTCGACCCTGCCGCGGACCGGTCGTTGTGGTGGCGCCCGTTCCTGGACGTGGTGACCGAGACGACCGGACGCGGCGTCACCATGCGACGGGCACGGGTCGTGTCGGAGCCGGTGACCGACTACATCAAGTACGAGTACGACGTAACGTTCCCCAACGTGGCAGCCGGAGAGCTGGTCCGCTGGTTGCCCCGACGCAAGGCCGCTGACATTCCACTGCCCGGTACTGACCTGTGGATGTTCGACGGGGCCTCCGTGCTGTTCACCTACTTCTCCGGTGTCGGTGAGGTAGTTGATCGAGAGTGGCGCACTGAACCCGCCGTTGTGAAGATGGTGAGTTCGGCGTTTGAAGCGGTGTGGCAGCGGGCTACGCCGCACGAGGAGTACAAGCTCGCCTGAGTCATGGCAGTCTCCTCATCGTCCAGCGCCCAGGCGGCCCGGCAGGTCCTTGCGGATCGTCTCCGCGAGATTTGCCGGGACGCCGGCCTGGAAGGCAAACAGCTAGCCGCGGTGTGTGGCTGGCACCCCTCGAAGGTGTCACGCATCGCCACCGCCAAGACCTCACCATCTGCTGACGACATCCTGGCTTGGTGCCAGGCGTGCAGCGCGGAGGACCAGGCGCAAGACCTCATAGCCTCTCTGCGCGCTGTGGAAGGCATGTGGCTTCAGTGGCACCGCATGGAACGCACCGGCCTTCGACGCGCCCAGGAATCCGTTCTACCGCTGTATGAGCGAACCCGCTGGTTCCGGAATTACGCGCCAAATTTCATCCCTGGCCTAGTACAGACTTCCGACTACACAGAAGACGTCCTTCGTGCGGTCCAGCGAAGGCGGGTCCCGATCGATGACGTGGCTGATGCTGTGGCCGTCCGCATGGAGCGTCAGCGTGTGCTGTATGAAGGGCAGCGCCGCTTCGCGTTCCTTGTTGAGGAGTCGGCGTTGCGGAACGGCTTGGGCAGCGCCGCGACACAGATTGAGCAGCTTGAACACGTTCTGGTGGTCGGCTCATTGCCCAACGTCAGCGTTGGGGTGATCCCAGCCAAGATTGGCCGGGCACGCATGCCTGTAGAAGGCTTCATGATCTTCGACAAGGTGCAGGCCAACGTGGAGCTGGTATCCGGCTATCTCACAGTCACTCAGCCCAGCGAGGTGACCATGTACGCCGATGCATTCTCCACCATGGCTGCCATGGCGGTCTACGGACAGAAGGCTCGTGCGCTGATCACATCGGCTATGCGCTCGCTGGGGTGATCCCCGTGCAATCACGTGCAATCCGCTGTGAGTTGAGCCTCGCCCTTTCCTAGTTTTGTCGTCACCGAGATGACGCGCAAGGCGAACGGCGGAGGGTTCATGACTAGACCCATTCGGTACAGCCAACCGCCCATTGAACTGCCCCTGGACGGATGGCTACTTGATGGCGAGCCGGCCGCCGGCTGCAAAGTCTGTGAGGCCCTGGACCACCAACGGAGTCAGGCGCGGAAACGGAACGACTGGGCGGCAGCATGCACTGCTGCTCGGGAGATCCGGAACCACGGTCATGGGCATGTTGAGGCGTCATAAGCGGCCCGAAGACTCCCGTCCCGGCGGCGGAACCCTGGACAGGTAAGCGCCGGGACGGGTGACCAACCGTGGAGGAAGCCCTCCGCGGCCTATGGGTCATGCCATCGACGGTACGGCGGCGTGGCCCCTTGCGAAAGAGGAGGCTCGTAGTAGATGAGTGTCTTAGCTGTCGAGACGTACGAGACGCGTGTGCCCGACGCTGAAGGCTGGCGCGGAGTCCCGTTCCGGCACCCCGCGGACATGGAGGCAGACGGCGGCAAGCACGACGGCGGGCCCATGCCCCCGGAGGCACCCCGCGACCCGCAGCCCAGTGGGGGGGACGGCAAGTAACCCCACGCCCGCAATGCGCCTACCGGAGTAGAGACAAGCCGCTATCCGTAACGGCGCGTAGCAACGGGACCCGCCAGCCTCACGCTGGCGGGTCCTCATGACTTTCGGGGCCAATCTCCGTCACATCTACTCCGTAGCTCCGCCTGGCGGGGGTTCGGCAACGAAGGTGCCCCGGCCGTGCACCGTGATGATGAGGCCGCGTTCACGCAACACTTCCGTTGCCCGGCGCAGCGTCACGTAGGAAGTGCGGTACTCGGCGGCCAGGTCCCGTTCCGACGGCAGCCGCGCGCCCGGCTTGAGGTCACCCGCAGCAATGCGCGCTGCGACGTGGTCAGCCACGGCGATGTAGAGCACCTGTGACGGCTGCGGGGCGAACTCCGGTACCTGCATAAGCCCAAGTTAGAACACGGCGGAACTCTCAAAAGCTCTGTAGAGCTATACATAGCTCTACAGAGCTATGTACGATCGTGGACACCAAAAACCCCCGCGACCTGGCCGGGTCCGGGGGCATGGCCGACAGCTATCTAGGAGCTGACAACATGCGTGACTTTACCGTGCGCCTAATCGGGCGTCTCGTCCTGGCCCTCATCCCTGGACCGAACCCCCGCACAACCCTCCACAAGTGGGCGGAGCGACTGTTCCCCGCCAGGGGTAAACACCGCACCGCCCCTGCGCCGGCGCTGACACCCACCGAGACCCCGCAGCCCGTACGCCCACTGCCGGACCTCAAGAGGCCGCTCCTGGCCCGCGAGGAGGCGGAGACGCTGCCATTCCTCGATACCCTCGGCAAGGTGCGTCCCTACGTGCTCACACGCCTGCCAGCGCGTCAGGACACTGAGGACCGCGCGGCAAGGTCGCACCAGTGCTGGGTCACCGCGATGGCGCTACGCGGCTTCGAGGTAGGCCCATCCACCATTCACGGCGTCCACGTCCAGGCCGGCACCCACACCAAACGGGTATTGGTGGCGGCGTGAGAGGGCAGCGCGGCTGACTCGCCGCCACACCATGCCCCGTCCGGCGTGTCCGGGCGGGGCTTTACTTGTCGTGGCGACGGGATGCACGAACACCCCGAATGCCGATCACCCCAATGATCGTTCCCAGGATGAACGAGACGACGGCAAGGGCAAGGTGCACCCACAGGTACGCCGTGGGCTTGCCGTGATCGAAGGCGAGTCCGCTTGCATCCTGGAAGAGGTTTTTGGCGAACGTAAACCAGATCACCCACGACCACGCGCCGAAGGCCGCGAGGAACCAGGAGAGACGGCGGGTGAGCTTCATGGGGCGTCCTTCGGGGGTCGGGCCGGTCCCCGTCAGTATGTCGCCAGGGTCGGCACAGCCCCCCGCCGGGGCCGGGGGGCTGTGCCGTGGGTGATCAAGAAGCTAAGGTGTAAGGGTGTCCGATTGCTCTGGATCACTTTCGTCAAAAACCTCTGGAAGGACGGGAGCGGTCTCGCCTTCGACGACGCGGGTGACCCGACCGCCTACTTCTGGGTCCATCTGCTGCTCGCGGTGGCTTCCTTTCTTTTGGGGACGGTGATCGGGGTGATCGGGTTCCGTGGTGTACGGGCCTTGCGTCGCGAGGCCGCGGACCACACGCCCGAGCCGCCGTCCTCCTCCTCGTCCGCCTCCTGAATCACGGGCACGGGGAGACGCCGTGATCTTCGCGCTGATCGTGGTCCCGGTCCTCGGACTGTTCTTCGGCGTGCACCGCTACCTGTGGTGCCGACTCGTCCGTGACACCACCACCCCCGGCAGCCGGCCCCGCCGTACGGGCACCGCCGCCGCCTTCGTCCTCCCCCTGACCACCCTCGCCGCCCTGCTGGCCGGCCGCGCCGGCGCCCCCTTCCCCCTCCAGCAAGCCCTGGCCTGGCCCGGCTACCTCTGGCTGGCCCTGGTGCTCTATCTCACACTGGCGCTGCTGGCGGGGGAAGTGGTCCGCGCGATCTGGCTACGGGCCCTGCCCGACCACGAGCCGCCCGCGGAACGCGCCCCGTCACCCACCGGCCCGGCCCATGGGCCCGGCCCCGAGCCCGCGCCGGCGACCCCTGAGCCGTCCCCTGACCCGGCCCCCGGTTCTTCCCCGGGACTGCCCCCCACGCCGGCCCCCACACCGGTCCCCACTGCAACCCCCACCCCCACCCCATCCCCATCCGCCTCACCCTCCCCCTCCTCTTCCCCCACGCTCCTCCCGCCCCGTACGCCCGCGCTGCCGCCGGTCGCCACCCCGCCCCGCCGCCTCTTCCTCGCGCGAGCGGTCGCCGCCGGCGCCTCCCTCGCCGCCACGGCCGCCGTCGGCTACGGCACCGCCACCACCCTCCGCGGCCCGGTGGTCAAGCGCGTCACGATCCCGCTGGCCAAACTGCCGCGCACCGCCCACGGCTTCCGGATCGCCGTCGTCAGCGATATCCATCTCGGCCCGGTCCTCGGCCGCGCCCACACCCGGCGCATCGTCGAGACCATCAACCGCACCCACCCCGACCTGGTGGCCATCGTCGGCGACCTGGTCGACGGCAACGTCACCGACCTCGCCCCGGCCGCCGAGCCACTGCGCGAACTGCGGTCCCGCCACGGCGCGTTCTTCGTCACGGGAAACCATGAGTACTACTCCGGCGCCGACCAATGGGTCGACCACGTACGCGAGTTGGGAATCCACCCCCTGGAGAACGCCCGCACCGAACTCCCCGGCTTCGACCTCGCCGGCATCAACGACGTCGCGGGCCAGACCGAACACGCCGGCCCCGACTACGACCAGGCCCTCGGCCACCGCGACCCCGCCCGTGCCGTCGTCCTGATGGCGCACCAGCCGGTCACCATCCACGACACCGTCCGGTACGGCGTGGACCTCCAGCTCTCCGGCCACACCCACGGCGGCCAGATGTGGCCCTTCACCTACATCGCCGACGCCACCAACCCCACCATCGCCGGCCTGGAACGCTACGGCGACACCCAGCTCTACGTCTCCCGCGGCGCGGGCACCTGGGGCCCACCGGTACGCCTCGGCGCACCGCCCGATGTCACCGTGGTCGAACTCGCCTCCCTGCGCGCGTAGATCGCTACATTGATCATCGCGCGGAGGGGTTGCGCCGCGAAGGTAACAACCCCTCTACAAAGTGCGGCACAATCCTGCGCTAAATCGGACAGATCCCGACTTTCGATCTTGCAACACAGGGGTGCAACTCCCTAGTATTTATTGACTTTACGTTGTCCTTACCGTGCCGGCTGTGCGGGCGCACGAGGGGGGACGAGCGGGGAACGGGGAGGGTGTCATGGGCAAGCATTTCAAGGTTGATCTGGACGAGCTGGACGGCGTCGTACGTCAGCTTCGGCATCTTCAGCACGACATGAATGAAACCGGGCAGAACGTCGAGTACGGCACGAACGTCCCGAAGTCGGCGTTCGGGGTCAACTTCGGCGAGGCGGAGGAAGTCTCCAGGGCCCATGACCGCATGCAGACGTATCTGAAGGACGTCGTCAAGGCACTCCAGGACCTCACCCACAAGTTCGGCGAGAAGACCGAGGCGAGCCGTGGTGCCTATGAGGACCAGGATCACGAGACCAAGGTCTCGATGAACGGCTGACCTTCCACGGCGACGCAGGGATGAGGACGAGAGGGATGACGATGAACGGGGGGCATTGTGGTTAGCGCCATGGAGGAGCGCGAGAGCGCCAAGGCGGTTGAGAAGCAGCGGGACGAGGAAGACCGGGCGAACAAGCTGAAGTCCTTCAAGGGCGAGCGCTTGACCCCGCACTCTCCTTCCGACTTCCATCACCACGGCATCAACGAGCTCCGGCAGATGATCGAGAATGCCAAGCCCGAGACGCTCGAGACCGCCGGCGACCACTGGCGCAAGTCCGCCGATCTGCTCGGGGGGCAGGACGGACACAGTGGCATCCGTAAGAAGTTCATGGATGCCGTCGATCACGCGACGGCGCACTGGGAGGGCTCGGCCGCCGAGGCGTTCCGCAAGGAAGCCCTCAAGGTGCTCGGCAAGATCGACAGGACGTACCAGCATGCCCGGAAGGCCGAGGCGTCGCTGATCGGCTCGCGTGAGTCGGGCCCGCAAGTCGGCCTCGCTCACAACCTGCGCGAAGCCATGACCGCCATGTCGAAGATCCACGACCCGGGCAAGTGGGATCGCTTCACGGACGACAGCGGCGACGACGCCCAGTTCCACCGGGACATGGCGAACCCGAAGATGGACGCCCGCCAGGCACTGGAGCTCAACCGGGACAAGCTGTCCTTGACCAAGGAGCGCCAGGTCGAGGCGGTCATCGTGATGGATGAGCTGGCGTCTCACTACTCGGGGCGCGCTCAGATCTGGGCTGATGACGGCGACGACGGCCTCCACGGCGACTGGCCGAAGGAGCCCTCGAACACCCCGCACCCGCCTCCGGTGCGGATGCCTGACCCGGCCGACAGGTACCACCCGGATCCGTCGTCGGTCACAACGCACCAGCCCAATGGTGCGGGCGGCGGAGCCGTTCCGCCCGGTTTCGACGGTCCCAAGGTCAGCCGTCCGGAACTTCCGGTCCAGACCGGGCTCGACAGCGTGCAGGGCGGCACCATGACTCCGCCCTCGGTTTCCGGTGGACACCACGGTGGCCCGTCCGGTGGCGGCCCCGGTGTGGTCGGCGGCCCAGGCGGCGGCCAGAGCGGCGGGATGCCGCCGGGCCCGATGGGTATGCCGGTGGGCGGCACGCGGTCCGGTGGCGGCCGTGGTGCGCCTGGTGCCAGAGGTATGCGCGGCGGAATGCCTGGCGCGGGAGGCGCAGGCGGCGCCAAGGGCGGCAAGGCTCCCGCGGCCGGACGTGGCGGTGCGCAGGCGCGTACCCGTGGCGGTTTGGTCGGCAAGCCGGGCGGCCCGGCCGGCGGCACCAAGCAGGGCGGTTCGGGTCTGCACCGCAGCCGTGGTGGCAACCAGGCGGGTATGGGTGCTGCCGGAGCGAAGGGCAAGGACAAGAAGGAGAAGGAGCGCACCACTGGTCAGCGCCCCGACTACCTGGTCGAGGACGAAGAGACGTGGACGCCGGAACGTAATGTGGCGCCCCGAGTCATTGAGTAGGACGCCGGCGCCGTCACGCGGCGGCTGGTAAGGAGTGGCCCCGCGCCCGAGGGTGCGGGGCCTTCTCTTCTGATGGAACACTGCCGCCGGACAGCACAGCGAGAAGGAGCCAAGCATGAGGGTCACCCGAACACTGCGTGCGACGGTGGGTGCCGCGCTGACCGGCGCGCTGCTCATCACCGCGAGCGGTACCGCCTCCGCAGATCAAACACGCAAGGATCTGTGGCCGTTGGAGGCGTTCGGGGCCGAGCAGCTGTGGAAGGAGGCCACCGGTAAGGGCGTGACCGTGGCCGTGCTCGACACCGGATTTCGGCAGACCCATCAAGATCTGAAGGGACAGTTCCTTCCCGGGCCGGACTTCGGGAAGACGACCCAGGAGGAAGGGGCCAAAAACCTCAAGCCGGGTGAGAACGTCCTTGACCACGGCACCGGCATGGCGGCGATCATCGCGGGCCACGGCCACGGTCCGGGGGGCTCCGAGGGCGTCAAGGGGCTGGCGCCCGACGCCAAGATCCTTCCTGTCCCGGAGTACAAGAACTCCGGGCTGGCCACGCGCTGGGCCGCCGACCACGGTGCTGACGTCATCAACATGTCCTACACCGAGGGTCGTTCCGCTGACACGTGCGATTCCATCCATTACGCGATTTCCAAGGGCGCCGTCGTGGTGGCCGGTATGGGTAATGAGGCTGCGACCGATAAAAACTATCCGGTGGGCTGCCCAGGAGTGATCGGTGTCGGTGCGGTCGATGAGTACGGGAAATCGGCCGAGTTCAACAACTACAACTCCGACATGGACTTGCTCGCGCCCGGGGTGAAGATCCCGGCCGCGACGGGTAGGAGCGACTCGAGCTACCACACCGAGAACGGCAACTCGGGTTCGACCGCCTACGTCTCCGCCGCAGCCGCCCTCCTCAAGGAGAAGTACCCCTCCCTCACTCCCGGCCAGATCGCCAACCGCCTGGTGAAGACGGCCGGCCTGCCCAGCGACCAGAAGGGCCTCAAGCTCCCGGACGCGCACTACGGCTACGGCTTCATCCAGCCCGGCCCCGCCCTGCGGAAGAACATCCCCGCAGGTTCCAAGGAGGGCCCGCTGCCGATGCCGAAGGGCAAGGCGTCCTCGCAGCTGGACGCCGGTGCGCAGGACGCCGACCCGCCGATGGGCGGCAAGGAGACGTTGAACAGGGCCCTGCTCTACGGCGGCATCGGCGTCGGCGCTCTGGTGGTCATCGGGGCCGTCATCGCCATCGTCCTGGTGTCCCGTCGCCGCAAGAGCGCCGGCGGTCAGACCTGGGGCTGAGCCGCCCTCCGCAGCCCCACCGCGAAGACTCCGTGCGGCCGGTCGTGGCCGCCCCGGAGAGAGTCAGAAGGAGAAGGCCGTGGCCCACGGCTCGCAGACTGCGGCGTCACCCCAGGCACCGGACGTGGCGCAGATACTGCGGGCGATCAATGCGGCAGGGCGCCGTCGTTGGCCGGAGGGGGTGGAAGAAGGCGGCGCGTGGCTTGCCGGGGACCTGCCCTTCGGTGGGGTCCTGGTGGTGCCGGGGAGTAACGCGATGCTCTTCCTGAAGCCTGCGGACTGGGACAAGACCGCGCGGAAACGGGAAGAGGCCGGCGCCGAGCGCCTCGCGAGGGCGCAGCGGGCGAGGCTCACGCGCAGGACGAAGCTCACGGTGATGATGCGGCCGGATGCCATGGGCCCCAAAGCGTCATGAGTGGCCGTGAAGGGGTCTGAGTGGGCCATGCGTGGCGTGGACGTGCCCGCCCACCCGTCCATCCCCCCGCGGCGGAAAAAACCCGGCGACGCCCCCCGGGCCACCCTGTTAGCTTCCCAGGTCATGGACCCCATAGGTGACAAAGCAATACGTGCCTCCTTCGTGAACTGTTCGAAGGGTGAGGCGAGTCGGATGAATCTGCCCGTGGGGCTGGCGGAACTCCCTTGGGGGGACCTGGATTTCCTGGGGTGGCGTGATCCCGGGGCGCCGGACCGGAGTTATCTGGTCGCGCCGCGGGACGGCGGGATCATCGGGGTGACGCTGCGGCGGCCGCAGGGGGTGCGGCGGAGTTTCACCAAGACGACGGTGTGTTCGGTGTGTGTGACCGGGCACCCCGGGTCCGGGGTCAGCCTGCTCGCCGCGCGGCGGGCCGGGCCGCTGGGGCGGCAGGGGAACACCGTCGGGACGTATCTGTGTGCCGACCTCGCGTGCTCCCTCTACGTCCGGGGACGCAAGCGGTCCCAGCTCGCCGGGCGGCATGAGGAGACGCTGCCGCTGGAGGACCGGATCGCCCGTACGGTGCGGAACCTGGATGCCTTCCTGGACAAGGTTCTTGAGGGAGAGCGTTAGGGAAGCGGGGGAGGGAGGACGAGGGGGAGCGGGCGGCCGCTCCCCTTTTTCCATGGGGGCGGACTGTAGGCCGTCCGCCTCGGTCCCAACGCCCCGCCGGACGCCTTCCGTTGGGCGGCCGGAGGCTACCCGTGGGTTTCGGTTGCGGCGATCCGCTGTGCGGACAGATCCTCGGTGCACGTCGCAGGGGAGGCGGCGGAGAAACAGGGGGACGATGTGCTGCGAGTGCACTTCACCGCGCAGGATCTGGCGCGTACGCGAGTGGCCGAAGGGGCCGACCCGTTATGGGAGACGGTGCTGAGCCTGCATGCCCTACGGGAGAGCCGGACCGAACCGGTGCTGGCCGCCTGGCGGCAGCATGCCGTACGGCACGGGCCGGGACCGCTGCGGACGCTGTTCCCGCTGGTGCCGCGGCACGGCTACTTCCCGGACTTCCTCACGCCGTTCGCGGGGCTGGACGGGGTCGAGCCGGGACTGGAGGCCGTGATGAGCACCCCGCGGCAGCGGCTGCGGTCCGAGCTGGTGCTGCTGTCCGGGCACCGGGCGCTGCCGGGCTGGGCGCGCGGGATCGCGGACGGGGAGCCGGCCGCGCTGCGCCATCTCGCGCGCAGTCTGCGGACGTACCACCACCGGGCGGTGGCGCCGAGCTGGCCGCGGATCGCCGAACGGGTCGGTGCGGACCGGGCGTTGCGCAGGCATGCGCTGGCGCAGTCCGGGGCGGAGGCGATGCTGCGGACCTTCGGGCCGGTGATGCGGTGGCGGCCGCCGGTGCTGGAGGTCGGCTATCCGGTGGAGCGGGACCTGTTCCTGGAAGGGCGGGGGCTGGTCTTCGTCCCGTCGTATTTCTGCTGGGACGACCCCGTGGCGCTGGTGGACGAGGCGCTGCCGCCGGTGCTCGTGTATCCGGCGAAGGAGCGGGCGGGCGAGCATGCCGAAGGGCCCCGCCCCCGGGGATACGGAGGCGAGGCCCTTCGGGAGGTGCCGGCGCTGCTCGGCGGCCGGGTCGGGACCCGGATCGCCGCAGGGCTCAGAAGCGGCGGGTGATCAGCGCCCGCTTGACTTCCTGGATGGCCTTGGTGACCTCGATACCGCGCGGGCAGGCGTCCGTGCAGTTGAAGGTCGTCCGGCAGCGCCAGACGCCGTCCTTGTCGTTGAGGATTTCGAGCCGCTGCTCGCCGCCCTCGTCACGCGAGTCGAAGATGAAGCGGTGCGCGTTGACGATCGCCGCCGGGCCGAAGTACTGGCCGTCGTTCCAGAACACCGGGCAGGAGCTGGTGCAGGCGGCGCAGAGGATGCACTTCGTCGTGTCGTCGAAGCGCTCGCGGTCCTCGGCGGACTGCCGGCGCTCACGGGTCGGCTCGTTGCCGGTCGTGATCAGGAACGGCATCACATCGCGGTACGCCTGGAAGAAGGGCTCCATGTCGACGACAAGGTCCTTCAGCACCGTGAGGCCCTTGATGGCCTCGACGGTGATCGGCTTCTCCGGGTTGATGTCCTTGATCAGCGTCTTGCAGGCGAGCCGGTTGCGGCCGTTGATGCGCATGGCGTCGGAGCCGCAGATGCCGTGGGCGCAGGAACGACGGAAGGTCAGCGTCCCGTCGAGCTCCCACTTGATCTTGTGGAGGGCGTCCAGGACGCGCTCCTTGGGGTCGATCTGGAGCTGGAAGTCCTCCCAGCCGGCGTCCTCCGAGACCTCCGGGTTGAACCGGCGGATCCGGAAGGTGACCGTGATCAGATGCGAAGCGCCGTCCTCGGCCGCGTCCAGTGCCGCGGAGTGCTTGTCGAGAGTCGGGGTGCTCATCAGTACTTACGCTCCATCGGCTGGTAGCGGGTCTGCACGACCGGCTTGTAGTCGAGGCGGATCGACTCGACGCCGTCTGCGCCCACCTCGCGGTACGCCATGGTGTGCCGCATGAAGTTGACGTCGTCGCGGTTGGGGTAGTCCTCGCGGTAGTGACCGCCGCGGGACTCCTTGCGGGCCAGCGCGGACACCGCCATGACCTCGGCCAGGTCGAGGAGGTTGCCCAGCTCGATGGCCTCCAGCAGGTCGGTGTTGAACCGCTTGCCCTTGTCCTGGATGGACACGTTCAGGTAGCGCTCGCGCAGCTCGCCGATCTTCTCGACCGCGGACTTGATCGTCTGCTCGGTGCGGAACACCATCACATTGGCGTCCATGGTCTCCTGGAGCTCCTTGCGGATCTCGGTGACCCGCTCGCTGCCCGTGGAGTTGCGCAGCCGCTCGACCTGGTCGGCGACCTGCTTCGCCGGGTCCTCGGGGAGCTCGACGAACTCGGCCGTGGCCGAGTACTCCGCCGCCGCGATACCGGCCCGGCGCCCGAAGACGTTGATGTCCAGCAGCGAGTTGGTGCCCAGGCGGTTGGCGCCGTGCACGGAGACGCAGGCCACCTCGCCGGCGGCGTACAGGCCGGGCACGACGGTGGTGTTGTCCGCCAGCACCTCACCCTCGACGTTGGTCGGGATGCCGCCCATGGCGTAGTGCGCGGTCGGCTGGATCGGGATCGGGTCCGTGTAGGGCTCGATACCGAGGTAGGTCCGCGCGAACTCGGTGATGTCCGGGAGCTTGGCGTCCAGCTGCTCCGGCGGCAGGTGGGTCAGGTCCAGGTAGACGTGGTCGCCCTCCGGACCGCAGCCGCGGCCCTCACGGATCTCCGTGTAGATGGAGCGCGAGACGACGTCACGCGAGGCGAGGTCCTTCATGACGGGCGCGTACTTCTCCATGAAGCGCTCGCCGTCCTTGTTGCGAAGGATGCCGCCCTCGCCGCGCGCACCCTCGGTCAGGAGGATGCCCATGCGCCAGATGCCCGTCGGGTGGAACTGGAAGAACTCCATGTCCTCCAGCGGCAGCCCGCGGCGGTAGGCCGCGGCCTGGCCGTCACCGGTCAGGGTGTGCGCGTTGGAGGTCACCTTGAAGAACTTGCCGGTGCCGCCGGACGCGAAGATGATCGCCTTCGCCTGGAAGACGTGGATCTCGCCGGTGGCCAGCTCGTACGCGACGACGCCCGCGGACTTCTTGACGCCGTCGACGTCCTGGAGCAGCAGGTCGAGCACGTAGAACTCGTTGAAGAACTCCACGCCCTCCTTGACGCAGTTCTGGTACAGCGTCTGGAGGATCATGTGGCCGGTGCGGTCCGAGGCGTAGCAGGACCGGCGGACCGGGGCCTCACCGTGGTTACGGGAGTGACCGCCGAAGCGGCGCTGGTCGATCGTGCCGTCCGGCGTGCGGTTGAACGGCAGGCCCATCTTCTCCAGGTCGAGGACCGAGTCGATGGCCTCCTTCGCGAGGATCTCGGCGGCGTCCTGGTCGACCAGGTAGTCGCCACCCTTGATCGTGTCGAAGGTGTGCCACTCCCAGTTGTCTTCCTCGACGTTCGCGAGGGCCGCGGCCATGCCGCCCTGGGCGGCGCCGGTGTGGGAGCGGGTCGGGTAGAGCTTCGTCAGGACCGCGGTGCGGCTGCGCTTCGTCGACTCGATGGCCGCGCGCATGCCCGCGCCGCCGGCGCCGACGATGACGGTGTCGTACTTGTGGATCTTCATGGTTCCAGTCAGCCCCGGCTTCAGGAGATGTTCGGGTCGAAGGTGAAGATCACCAGCGTGCCCAGAAGGACGGTGAACACCGTCGCGGTGTACAGCAGCATCTTCAGCCAGAAGCGGGTGTTGTCCCGCTGTGCGTAGTCGTTGATGACCGTACGCAGGCCGTTGGCGCCGTGCAGCATGGCCAGCCACAGCATCAGCAGGTCCCAGACCTGCCAGAACGGCGAGGCCCAGCGGCCGGCCACGAACGCGAAGCCGATCTTGGAGACGCCGCCGTCGAGGACCAGCTGGATCAGCAGGTGGCCCAGGACCAGGACGACCAGCACGATGCCGGACAGCCGCATGAACAGCCATGCCTGCATCTCGAAGTTGCCACGGGAGGCGCGCCCGGTCTTCTTGGTGCGCTTGCGTGGCGGCTCGATGACCGGGGCCGGGTGGTCCACGTCGTAGAGCGAGACGCCGTCCGTCCCGCCCGCCGCCGTGGTCTCTGCGGAGGTGGTTTCAGACATCTCGCGTCAGCTCCCGAACAGCGTGCGCAGGGTGTGCTGCAACACGGGGTAGAAGGCACCGGCCATCAGGACGACCCAGATACCGACAACGGTCCACAGCAGCTGCTTCTGGTACTTCGGGCCCTTGGACCAGAAGTCCACCGCGACGACCCGCAGGCCGTTGAGCGCGTGGAAGAGGATGGCGGCCACCAGGCCGTACTCCATCACGTTGACGATCGGCGTCTTGTAGGTCGCTACGACGTCGTCATACGCCTCGGGGGAGACGCGGACGAGTGCGGTGTCGAGGACGTGAACGAACAGGAAGAAGAAGATGAGGACGCCGGTGACTCGATGAGCCACCCAGGACCACATGCCTTCCCGGCCGCGGTACAGCGTTCCAGCCGGCACGGAAAAACCCTCCGGGAGCGGGGATTGGGGCCAGCCGGCTTCTCTGTCGGTCGGGCCCGGCCGGGTACGGTCCACCGGCCCTGGCCATCGTAGCGACGTGTTGTCGGTTCCTTGCGCCGGGGTCCTTAGGTGTGATCAAACAGGCACCAACGGGCTATCACACGACTACGAACCGGAATGTTCCAGCTCACAAGCCGCGATCCGTCACGGGCCGGAGGCCGTGAGCCGGGCCAGCCGCCCGCGGGTCAGCCGGCGCAGTTCCTCCGCGGCGACCGCCCGCTCCTCGTCCGGCTCATTGCCCAGCCGGGTGCGGATCCCGGACAGCACCTGGTCGAGCAGCTCCTCGTCACGGTAGCCGTCCAGGCAGATGACGAAGACATGACGGAAGCGCCGCTCGTACTCGGCGTGCGCGGCGCGCAGCGCGGTGTGGGCGGCCAGCGTGCCGGGGCCACGGGCGCCGACGAGCGGCTGCGGCGAGAGCGACTCCTCGGCGAGCGCCTCGTCCAGCTCGGCCGCCGTCAGGTCGTAACTGGCCTCGTCGGCCGCGGCGAGCAGGGACTCCGGATCCGGATACGGGCGGTGCGCGGCGACCCGCTCGGCCCAGCGGCGGCTGCCGCAGCAGCTCAGGAGCGTGGCCAGGGCGTCCTCGGGGGACAGGGTGTTGAAGCGGACGAGCCCGATGCCCTCGGCGCGGGGGCGCGGCAGTGCGGCGCCGCCCACTCGTGAAGATATGCCGCGCCGCGGGGGCTGCGGCGGGCGCAGCGTCGTCGGCCGGGTGGCCGGGATGTCACCGGACAGCGTGGGCCTCCTCGGACGGATGCGAATAGGTCGGTTCGACAGGTGCGGGACGGGCGACTGACGGAAGCTGGGGGAGAAGCGGACCGAAGCCGGGATGTGTACCAAGCGGCGGCGGGTAGGGCGGTGGTGCGTGTGCGACGTCCCCCCGGCGGTATCCGGCGGATCCGGGAGAGCCCTGTGAAGGGGGTGACGAACGGAGACGCCACGCTAACGACGCTTGGCGACCACTGTCCGACGGATGCGCGAATTTCACCCGGATGGGAGAGCTTTCGCGCGCTCCATGGACGACCCGCTCCGCACACCTGGCAATGCCTTCGCCCCGAAAAGTGAGGATTGCACGATGTCGAACCCGATGCGGCCGCCGCGCGCCCCGCGGCCCTCGGCCTCCCTGCGCCCCGCGACGACGCCGACGAGGCACACGGGCCCGGCGGCCCGGTCCGCCCTGCCGGCCGCGGCGCTCGCCGGTGCCCTGCTGCTGGCCGGCTGCTCCAACACCGCGGACACCGAGCCGCCCGGGAGCACCAGCGCCAAGGTCAACCCCAGGTCCGCCACCCCGACCTGGGCGCCGGTGACCGGGACGCCGCAGGTCATCCCCGCCGTCCGCGACTTCCGCCGGGCCGACGGCCGGGGCTGGCGGCCCTCCAAGGGTGCCCGGGTGGTCGTCCCGGCCGGCGAGCAGAGCAATGTCGCCGACGAGGCCCAGCGGATGGCCCGGGACCTCGGACTGACCGTCGTCTACGGCGACCAGACCGTGCAGCCGGGTGACATCGAGGTGAAGATCACGGGCAAGAACGGTGCGCAGCAGGCCAACAATGTGCCCGTCCAGAGCGCCGCCGACGAGTCCTACACCCTCACCGCCGAGGGCACCCGGCTCACTCTCACGGCCCCCACCGACGCCGGAATTTTCTACGGCACCCGCACCGTCAAGCAGGCCGTGCACGCGGCCGGCGGCCTGCCCGAGGGCACCATCCAGGACCGGCCGGGCCGTCCGCAGCGCGGCATGTCACTGGACAACGCCCGCAAGCCCTTCACCCAGGACTGGATCGAGGCCCGGATCCGGGAGATCGCCGATCTCAAGCTCAACCAGTTCCAGCTGCACTTCTCCGACGACCAGGGCTTCCGCATCCAGAGCGACACCCACCCCGAGATCGTCTCCGCCGACCATCTCACCAAGGCCCAGATCCGCCAGATCGTCGCGCTCGCCCGCAGCCTGCACATCTCCGTCGTCCCGGAACTCGACTCGCCCGGCCACCTGGGCGCCGTGCTCAAGCACTATCCCGACCTGCTGCTGCGCCGCGCATCGGGCAGCGTGGTCCCCGGTGCGATCGATATCTCCAACCCCAAGTCGGCCCCGCTGATCGACTCGCTGCTGAAGGAAATGAGCGAGTTGTTCACCAACCCCGAGGGCGCGCCCGCCTACTGGCACCTGGGCGGCGATGAGTACCAGGCCCTGCTGTCGTCCACCCCGTCGACCACATATCCGCAGCTCACCCGGGCCGCACGGCAGAAGTACGGACCCAACGGCACCATCGCGGACCTGACGACCGGCTGGTTGAACGACCGGCAGAAGACCGTGGAGGCCAAGGGCAAGAACCGTATCGAGGCATGGAACGACGGATTCTTCTCCAGCCCGCGGGTGTCCCCCGACAAGAACCGGATGGTCGACTACTGGACCGGCAAGGAAGCCGGGCACCGTGACCCCGCGGACTTCCTGCGCGAGGGCCGCAACGTCATGAACTTCAACGACGAGTACCTCTACTACGTCCTCGGCGAGCCCAACCAGTTCGTCTACCCGACCGGTCAGCGCATCTACGAGAGCTGGACCCCGCTGGTGATCCGCGGTACCCGGCCGGTGTCGGTGCCCGCGAACCTGACCGGCCCGGACCGGATTCCCGGGGCGCGCTTCGCGATCTGGTGCGACCGGGCGCAGGCACAGACCGCCGCGCAGGTGGCGGCCGGCATCCGGCTGCCGCTGGCGGCACTGGCGCAGAAGACCTGGGACCCGCGGACACCCGCCCTGTCCTGGACGGGTTTCAAGGCGCTGGCCGACCGGCTGTGAGCGGCGGCCCGGTAAGAAACGGGTGAGAGAACGAGGACGGCCGGGGCCGCCACCCCCCACAGGAGAGGCCCCGGCCGTCGTTCGCGAAGGGCCGGTGACGGCCCCCTATCCGATACAGCGCCAGACGGCGCGAAAGCGTCACACGGGGTACGGGCAGGGGTACGGCCAGTGGTCTGGACGCGGGCCCGGATGGGCCCGTAACGTGCGGATCCGCGCTGGTAGGCGCACTGTTCGTGGCGCTTTCGGCGGCCCGGAGAGCCGTCCTCCCCGGGAGTGCCGGAGGGGTCCGTGCGGGCGCGTCGCCGGGGCACCGGCGAGGCCGTGCGCGGCCGTCCTCCCGGCCCCGCCGGAGCGGTCGGTGCGCCCTCCCGGGTGCGGAGCGCGCCGGCGCACGCGTTACGGTCAGCAGGAACAACCGGGTTACCGGGGGTTTCCGGCCGGCCGTGGCCGGCGGCAGGCGATAGCCGGCACAGCTCCGGCGCCCAGACGGAGCCGGGCCGGTGACGTGGCCGGGTGAGAGCGAGAAAGCAGCAAGGACCGGGCGGCGGACATTCCACGTGCGACAGGATGGACCCGTGCGAGGGGACGACATTCAGCCGGACGACCGTCGGCTGACGGTGGCCGTGCAGGCGGCGCAGGACGGCGACGAGGCGGCTTTCCGTACCGTCTATCGCGCCGTACATCCCCGACTTCTCGGATATGTACGGACGTTGGTGAGCGAACCGGACGTGGAGGACGTCACCTCCGAAGCCTGGCTCCAGATCACCCGTGACCTCGCCCGCTTCAGCGGCGACGCCGACCGCTTCCGCGGCTGGGCCGCCCGCATCGCCCGCAACCGCGCCCTCGACCACATCCGGATGCGCGGCCGCCGCCCGGCGATCGGCGGCGACGAGAGCGAACTGGCCGAGACCCCCGGCGCGTCCGACACCGCGGGCGAGGCTCTCGAAGCCCTGGGCACCGGCCGCACCATGCGGCTGATAGCCCGGCTGCCGCAGGACCAGGCCGAGGCCGTGGTGCTCCGGGTGGTGGTCGGGCTCGACGCCAAGAGCGCCGCGCAGGTGCTCGGCAAACGGGCCGGCGCGGTACGCACCGCCGCACACCGCGGACTGAAACGGCTCGCCGAGCTCCTCGGCGAGGAACCGGGCGGCGGCCGGGACACCCGGCAGGACAGCAGTCAGGACGGCGGCGAAGACGGCGCCGGCCAGCAGGAAGGCGCCCCCACCGGCCGGCCCGCGGCGGGCTCGCGCCGAGGTGGTGGAACGGTGAGTGGGGTGCCCGTACAGGGCAGAAGGCGCCGAGACGGCATGGCGGAATCGTACGTACCAGGTGTGACGGAAACGGCCGCACGAACGCAGAAGGACATGTGATGGCCGACGACCGGTACAACTGGCTCGACAAGGACACCGCGGAGCGATTGCTGCGCGGTGAACAGGTCAGTGCCCGGCACGGTGACGGCGCTCGCGAACTCGAACAGCTCCTCCAGGCCGCCGCCGCGGTCGGCGGCAAGACGCCCGGCGCCGCCGAACTCCCCGGCGAAGAGGCCGCGGTCGCCGCGTTCCGGCAGGCCGCCCGCCCTGGCGCCCAGCACAGCGCCGCCGCCGAACCGTTCCCGACGGGCCGCACCGCACGCGCCACGGGCTCCGTCGAACGCACCCGCCTCGGCCGGCCCTTCCGGCGCGGCTTCGCCGTGGCCCTCGCCGCCTGCGCCATCGGCGGCGTCGCCGTCGGCGCCGGCACCGGTGTGCTGCCCAGCCCCTTCCGCGGCGCCGAACCCGACCCCGCCTCCAGCGTCTCCGCCGCCGAGACCCCCGGGCCGTTCGACACCCGCGAACCCGGCGCCCAGACCGACGGCACCACGGGACACACCCCCGACCCCACCCCCGGCGGCAAGTCCGCCGGACCCTCCGACACCCCCGCACCCGGCAGCAGTTCCGGCGCCACCAGGAACCCCGGCCGCGGCACCTCCGGCGGCGGCACCGGCCGCGACGAGAGACCCGGCCACAAGGGCACCGGGCGGCCCGGCGGCGACCGGAAGAATGTGCTGCTCGCCGTCTGCCGGGCCTATGAGTCCGGCAAGCGGGACGGCATGGACCGCGACACGCTGCGCAGCCTCGAACGCAAGGCCGGCGGCCCCGACAAGGTGCACCTCTTCTGCCGCACCTACCTGGCGCGCTACCAGGACGGCGGCGGCTCGGGCGCCGACGACGGCTTCGGCGGCGGCACCGGCAGCACCGGCGGCACCGGCGGCTCGGGTGGCGACGAGGACGACGACGAACACCCCTCCCAGACGCCCGGCACCACCCCCGGCTCCGGCACGTCCACCCCGGCCCCGGCGCCCTCGGTGACCACCACGGACCCCGGTGACGCCGCACCGAGTGACACCGCCACCCCGTAGGTGTGACGTTTTTTGAACCGGTGACGCAGTACTGAATGAGCCGACTGGTCATCGGCCGCGCGAAGAGCCGGGGTTCCCCCCGTACCCACGGCTCAGCGCATCTGGCGCGGGCGGGGCACGTTCCCCCGGCCCTGCCCGCGCCGCTCCCCCTCTTTGCGCCTAAGCCGGCGCCACACCTTTTTGCGCCTAAGCCGGCGCCGCTTTCGCGGAGGTGGATCCGTGGGTGGGGGTGACTCAATTTTCGCTTCCGTCAAAGAAGCGCTTTCGCTGCTCATGGCAGGGTTTGGCTACTGGTGGATGACGACCTTGGTGCCCGGTTTTACCGTGTGGAACAAGGGGGCCAGTTTTTTCTTGTTGCGGACGTTGACGCAGCCGTGGGAGGCGCCGCGGTAGCCGTGGGCGGCGAAGTCGGCGGAGTAGTGGACTGCCTGGCCGCCGCTGAAGAACATCGCGTAGGGCATGGCCGTGTGGTAGAGCGTCGAGACGTGATGGCGGCTCTTGAAGGTGATGTGGAAGGTGCCCTCGCGGGTGGGGGTGTACTGCGAGCCGAAGCGGACGTCCATCGCCGAGACGACCCGGCCGTTGACCACCCAGGCGAGCGTGTTGCTCCGCTTGCTGATGCAGATCACCCTGCCCCGCATACAGCGCGGATCGAGGGCACCGACCGGCCGGGTGGTGGGCGGGCGGAGCTGTGCGGGCGACGGCCGGCGGGTCTGTGACCGCAGGGCGCGCCAGGCCGCGGGCTGCACCGTGCCTGTACGGGGCAGGCCCTGCCGCCGCTGGAAGGCGCGGACCGCGGTGGCGGTGACCGAGCCGTAATAGCCCGTCGGAGCGCGGCCGAACAGGCCCAGCTGGGCCAGCCGCGCCTGGAGTTCGCGGACCTGCGCACCGCGCGAGCCCGGCGCCATCAACGGCCCGGGGGCCGGCCGGGGGTGGGCGGTCCGGAGGTGCGGCTCGGTGGTGTGCCGGGCGGGGGCCGGCCGCGTGTGACGGCCGAGGGGTGGGGGAGCGGGAGTGGTGGGGGCGTAACGGACGCCCTTGCCGTCCGGTGAACCGGCCCCGGTGACCGTCACCGGGCGGCAGCCCACCGCGAACGCCGCCACCACCAGCACCGCGGCCACCGCCGGCGCCGTACGTCTTCCCCTGCTCCGCTGCATGCGCAACCCCCGGATCTCGGCGGCCCGACCGGCCACCGTGGACCCTTCCCAGTGCTGCGCGGCGGCGAACCTGCGGGCATGCTGTGAGCAAGGCGTAAACCCGGACGAACCGGTCACCCACTGGGAGGCGTACCCCCATGGCGCACGAGTCGGGCAGTGTGCGGCACAACGAGAGCGGTCTGCCCATCGAGCCCGTGTACGGGCCGGCGGCGCTGGACGGCTGGGACCCGGAGCGCCGGCTCGGTGCGCCCGGCGCCTACCCCTTCACCCGGGGGGTGTATCCGTCGATGTACACCGGGCGGCCCTGGACGATGCGGCAGTACGCCGGCTTCGGCACCGCGCGCGAATCCAACGCCCGCTACCGGCAGCTGATCGCCCACGGCACGACGGGGCTGTCGGTCGCCTTCGACCTGCCGACGCAGATGGGCCACGACTCCGACACCCCGATCGCCTCGGGCGAGGTCGGCAAGGTCGGGGTGGCCATCGACTCCGTCGAGGACATGCGGGTGCTGCTCGGCGGCATCCCGCTGGACCGGGTGTCGACGTCGATGACGATCAACGCCCCCGCCGCGCTGCTGCTGCTCCTCTACCAACTGGTGGGGGAGGAGGAAGGGGTGGCGGCCGGTCAGCTGAACGGGACCATCCAGAACGATGTGCTCAAGGAGTACATCGCACGGGGCACCTATATCTTCCCGCCGGAGCCGTCGCTGCGGCTGACCGCGGACATCTTCCGGTACTGCCGTGCCGAGATCCCCCGTTGGAACACCATCTCCATCTCCGGCTACCACATGGCCGAGGCGGGTGCCTCGCCCGCGCAGGAGATCGCCTTCACGCTTGCCAACGGCATCGCCTATGTGCGCACGGCCGTGGCCGCCGGAATGGACGTGGACGACTTCGCGCCCCGGCTGTCGTTCTTCTTCGTCTCGCGCACCACGCTGCTCGAAGAGGTCGCCAAGTTCCGTGCCGCGCGCCGGATCTGGGCCCGGGTGATGCGGGAGGAGTTCGGGGCGGCGAACCCCAGGTCGATGATGCTGCGCTTCCACACCCAGACCGCGGGGGTCCAGCTCACCGCCCAGCAGCCCGAGGTGAACCTCGCCCGGGTCACCGTCCAGGGGCTCGCCGCCGTGCTCGGCGGCACCCAGTCGCTGCACACCAACTCCTTCGACGAGGCCATCGCGCTGCCCACGGACAAATCGGCCCGGCTCGCGCTGCGCACCCAGCAGGTGCTCGCGTACGAGACCGATGTGACCGCCACCGTCGACCCGTTCGCCGGGTCCTACGCCGTCGAGTCGATGACCGACGACGTGGAGGAGGCCGCCGTGGCGCTCATGCGGCGGGTCGAGGAGATGGGCGGCGCGGTGGCCGCCATCGAGCGGGGCTTCCAGAAGGACGAGATCGAGCGCAACGCCTATCGCATCGCGCAGGAGACGGACGCCGGCGAGCGCGTCGTGGTCGGCGTCAACCGCTTCCAGCTGGACGAGGAGGAGCCCTACGAGCCGCTGCGGGTCGACCCCGCGATCGAGGCCCAGCAGGTCGAACGGCTCGCCACCCTGCGGGCCCGCCGCAACCAGCGCACGGTCTCCGCGGCCCTCGGCGACCTCCAGAAGGCCGCCGAGGGCACGGACAACGTCCTCCACCCCATGCGGGAGGCACTGCGCGCCCGGGCGACGGTGGGGGAGGTGTGCGAGGCACTGCGGGGGGTGTGGGGGACCTATGTGCCGACGGATGCCTTCTGAGCAGCGTGTGGGTGGTGCGGCCCTGCGCTACGACGTGGCCGAGGCATCGGGCAGCACGCCGGAGAGCCGCAACAGCTTGCCCTGCCGGTTGCTGACGTAGATCCAGCCGTTGTCGCGGTCCAGCCCGACGCCGCAGACCGCACCGAGACCGTCGGCCACCACGCGCTGACGGCCCTTGGCCGCGCCGTCGGCCACGACGACCTCATGCAGCGTGCCGCCGCTCGGGTCGGCGACGTATGCGTGGCCCGCACCATCCAGCGCCACGCGGACACTGTGCCCGAGATGGGTGGCCACGACCTGCGGGGGGCCGCCGTCCGCCGTCAGGTCGACCTCGTACAGCCCGCCGCGGTCGTACTGGCCGATGTACGCCTTGCCCCCGTTCAGCGCTACTCCGGCGGCCCTCGGCACGTCCCAGGTGCGCCGCTTCTCCGCCGGCCGGCTGTTCAGGTCGAACTCGATCAGCTTCCCGCTTTCGACGTCGGTGACATAGGCCCTCTTGCCCGGCAGGTCCAGCGCGACGCCGTACGCGTTCATGCCCTCGGCGACCGTGACCGGGGAGGTGGCGCGGTCGGACAGGTTCACCGTGCACAGGCGCCTGCCGATGTAGTCGGCGACATAAGCCTTGTTGCCCGGCAAGTCCAGCGCCACATCGTTGACTTGGCCCAGCTTCTCCACGACCCGGTCCGTGTCGCCGCCGGCGAGATCCACCGTGTACAGCGTCCCGCCGTTGTAGCGCTCGGTGACGTACGCCTTGTGGTGCACCAGGTCCAGCGCGAGGCCATCGGCCGTCCCCAACCCGGTGGCGAGCTCGACGGGAGCCACTTTCGGGCTCGTCCGCTCATCGCTGCCGTCCTTGTGAAGAGGGTGATCCTTCATATCGAAGTTGAGCTTTTCCAGCTCGAAGACCTCGTGCACCCCGGCGAGGGTGGAAACGACCTCGGCCTCCCCTTTTTGCAGGAACGGCTTGCCGTCATCGGTCAAGTCGAAGGTCTCCGTGGCCGTACCGGTCTCGCCGAGTTTCCAGGCAAGCACCTTGGAGTACTTCGGTTCCTTGGCTTGCGGGCCGTCCGGCCGGGTCTCCTTGACCTCCACCGGCTCGGGGTAATGCAAGGCGACCCACCCGCCGAAGGAGACCGGAAATTCGTAGTCGAACCTCCGCACCTGACGGCGCTGCGTGGCCAGGACATCTACCCGGCTGCCAACCGTCCCGCTCAGCGTGGACGATGTTTTGAACGAAGTGGTCAGCGAACCACTGACCGAGGCCGTGATCCCCAGCATCAGCTGTGCCGATAATTCCCCGGTTCCCGTGGCGGTACTCGTGGCCGTTGTCGTACTTGTCGCTTGTGACTGAGACTCCGCGTCGGCACCCTGATTGTCCTTGCTGTTCTTCAGGGTGATCTTCTCGGACTGGTTCATCGCCATGCTCTTCTGCAATTGCTGCTGAAGTGATGCGGTGGTTTTTGCCCCGAAAGTAAGCTGCATCTGTCCCTGGAGCGACCAGCTGATGGTGTTCGAAATCGAGAACTCGACGGTGTGTGACCAGGTGGTGGGGGTGGGGTCGGTTCGATTGATGAACGTTTGCTTGGAGATCACGTCAGGAGGGGGCTGCGCAATGTCGCCGCGCTCTTCGACAAGCGGTACACCCACCGTCATGTAGGCGCGCCACCCGCGCGGGTGTGCCGCATCCTCATTCTCGGGAAAGTCGCCGAATCGCCCCTTGTTCAACGAAAACCCGGTGGGGGAGACATACCGGTCCGTGCCGTCCGGTGATTTCTGCTCGGCCTTCCTCTTCAGTTTGTCCTTGTCCCGTTCCAGGATGGCAGCGGCCTTGTCGGCAATGTTGAGCTCCTTGAGGTTGCGCCCGGTCAGTGGGTGGCGCATAAACCGTTCGCCGAGATGAGCTGTACTCACGTTGTTCTTGGTGGCGCCGCCCATGCCTTTCGGCCTCCTTGCGTAGCAGATCTCAACGGTGCGTCAGTGAGGATGTGTGAGCTGTTTTCCGGCCCGGCGTCGGCGTGACCGAATGGGAAGTCGTCAGGCCGCCCTCACCACCTGACCGACCCATCGGCAGCCCTCTGGACATTTTTGACCGACGTGTAGTTGTCCTTCCTCGATTCCGCCAGCTTTTCGTCGCTGACCTTTGGCTGGTCTTCGTCCTTGATCTCCACCTCCACCTTCTTGAATGCCTCATCCTTGGCCGAGGACGCCATGCCGGATGTCGATTCGGGGTTTTCGCTGGCTTCCCGCTGCGTGGCGGCTGCTGTCCGGGTGTTCTTGAAGAGCGGGGTGAGGAAGTTGTTCATGATGCTGAGCGCCTCGGGCGACGTCTCGCGAATGATCTTCGGATCGCGCGCGGTTTCCGGAATGCCGTCGTAGAGCTCCGGGTCGACCCCTTCCCGCTCGGGCCAGGCGCCAGGAATTCTTTCCTCGACCTTTTGGGCGGACTCTTCGGCGGACTTGGCTTCACTTCCGCCGCTGTCGAAGATGTTCTTGAAAGTCATGAACTTCCCTCCGGATCTGGATGGTTGTCAGCCCTACCCCCCTGATGATCGGTCTATCCAGCCCGGCCTTGCGGTTTCTTTCCTGTCATCTCGCTGCGGGCCGGCTGTGGCGCTGTTATATGGACCGTCATGAGGGCTGGAATTGATCCCCGGTTGATTTCCGATGGAACGAGGCTCTGAAATGGCCCGCCTATGACCTGCAACGACCAGCTGGACGGGGCCGATTCAGGGCGGCGTCGAACTGAAGAATGGGTTGAGTCCTGGCCAATACGGTGGTCCCATAGCGCTCCCGAACCGGTCCGGGTGGTCGGCACGCGGTGCGGCAATCGTGCACCAGGAGGGCCGAGTTGCCCGGCGACGAGCGGGCGCCCCGGAGCGCGGTCGCTCAAACCCCAGGGGCCGGCAGCGTGTGAGGTCCGGGGTCGGCTGCGTCAGACTGGTGCAATGTCGTCACCCCGCCGCGCGTGCCCCATCTGCACCCGAGAGATCGCCGTCGTCGGCGGCCGCTTCGCCCGCCATGACCCGCCCGGCCGGCGGACGGTGCTGGAGCTGATCTCCTGCCCGGGGTCGCGGAGGATGGCGCCGATGATGGCGCCCGCGGAGAAGCTGTTCGACCCGGAGGAGCCGCCGTTCCCGGGGCAGCAGCCGCTGTTCTGAGCCGGGGCGCTGCCGGGCGTACTGCGGATGACGGTGGCGGTGTCGGTGCGCGGCCGGTATGCCGCGAGTGTGCCGCCGCCTGCCCTGCTCCTGACTACGGTGCCAGCACGTCCAGTTCGGCCATCGCGCCGGCGGTGATCTCGCGGGTCAGGGACTCCGCCCGTGCCGCGTCGCCGGTCCGTACGGCCTCCGCGACCTGCACATGGAGGGTGACCGCGGCCGGGTCGGGGTCGGTGAACATCACCTGGTGCTGGGTGCGGCCGGTCAGGACGGCGGCGACCACATCGCCGAGCCGGGCGAACATCTCATTGCCGGAAGCGGTCAGGACGACGCGGTGGAAGGCCATGTCGTGGACGAGGTAGGCGTCCAGCTGCTGGCCGCGTGAGGTGGCGACCATGCCCATCGCCTCTTCGGTGAGCCGGGCGCACTGTTCGGGGGTGGCGTGCTGGGCGGCCAGGCCCGCGGCGACCGGTTCGATCGCCGAGCGCAGCACGGTCAGCGAGCGCAGCTGCCGGGGGCGGTCCCGGCCGGCCAGCCGCCAGCCGATCACCCGCGGGTCGTAGACGTTCCACTCCTCGGTGGGGCGGACGGTCACCCCCACCCGGCGCCGGGAGGCGACCAGCTGCATGGATTCCAGTACCCGGATCGCCTCGCGGATGACCGTGCGTGAGACGTCGAAGCGCTGCTCCAGCTCGTCCGTGCGCAGGATCGTGCCCGGAGGGTAGTCCCCCGCGGTGATCGCGGGACCGAGGGACTCCAGCACGCGGGCGTGCAGTCCCTTCCCCTCGTTTTCCATGGGGCAAGCCTACGTTCCCAGGCTCGGCGAATTAAGTATGACGTTTGCATCACGGGCTCTTGAATACGTCGTACCTAATGGGTTTCAGTGGGGGCCGCACAAGGTCGAGGAAGACAGCGAGGTACCACGGGATGAGCACCCCCGACGTGATCGTCGTGATGGGCGTGGCCGGCACCGGCAAGACCACGATCGGCCCGCTGGTCGCCGACGCGCTGGGCGTCCCGTACGCCGAGGGTGACGACTTCCACCCGCCGGCCAACATCGCCAAGATGTCGGCCGGCCGCCCGCTGGACGATGCCGACCGGGGCCCCTGGCTGGACGCCATCGGAGCCTGGGCACGCGAGCGGGCCGGGCGCGGCGGGGTGGTCAGCAGCTCCGCGCTCAAGCGCGCCTACCGCGACCGGCTGCGGGCCGCCGCCCCCGGCCTCGTCTTTCTGCACCTCACCGGCGAGCGCGCGCTGATCGAGGAGCGGATGGCCGAGCGCACGGGCCACTTCATGCCGGCCGCGCTGCTGGACTCCCAGTTCGCCACGCTCGAACCGCTCGGGCCCGACGAGGCCGGCGTGCGCGTCGATGTGTCCGGCTCCCCGGAGGAGATCGCCGGGCGGGCGGTGGCCGCACTGCACACGAGGGACGCGGCGGACGACTAGGACGCCCCCTCACCCCAACTCCCCCCACAGGTAACGCAGCACCCCTTTCCCCCTCCGTCCAACCAAGGGAATCGCCGTGACACATCTCAGCGTCGAGATGCTCGCAGCGGACGCGGCCGAGCCGATCACCACGGCCGGTCACGCACAGCTGGGCATCGCCGTCCTGGCCGGCATCGCCGTCATCGTCCTGCTCATCACCAAGTTCAAGCTGCATGCCTTTCTGTCGCTGATCATCGGCTCGCTGGTGCTCGGCGCGGTGGCCGGCGCACCGCTCGACAAGACCGTCACCAGCTTCTCGGCGGGCCTGGGTACGACGGTCGCGGGCACCGGCGTACTGATCGCGCTCGGTGCGGTCCTCGGGCGGCTGCTCGCCGACTCCGGCGGTGCGGACCAGATCGTCGACACGATCCTGGCGAAGGCGAGCGGGAAGGCGATGCCTTGGGCGATGGTGCTGATCGCCGGGATCGTCGGGCTGCCGATCTTCTTCGAGGTCGGCATCGTGCTGCTGATCCCGGTCGTGCTGCTGGTCGCCAAGCGCGGCAACTTCTCCCTGATGCGGATCGGCATCCCGGCGCTGGCCGGACTGTCCGTCATGCACGGGCTGATACCCCCGCACCCCGGGCCGCTCGTGGCGATCGACGCGGTCGGCGCGAACCTCGGCGTGACGCTCGCGCTCGGCGTGGTCGTCGCCGTCCCGACCGCGATCATCGCCGGCCCGGTCTTCTCCCGTTACGCGGCCCGCTGGGTCGACATCCAGCCGCCGCAGAACCTGGTGCCCGAGCGCGCCTCCGACGACCTGGAGAAGCGGCCCGGCTTCGGGATCACCGTGGCGACCGTGCTGCTGCCGGTGGTGATGATGCTGGTCAAGGCGCTGGTGGACATCGTCGTCGACAACCCCGGGCACCAGGTCCAGAAGGTCTTCGACGTGATCGGCTCGCCGCTGATCGCCCTGCTCACCGCCGTCATCGTCGCGATGTTCACGCTCGGCCGGGCGGCCGGATTCACCCGGGGCCGGATCGCCGCCACCGTCGAGAAGTCGCTCGCCCCGATCGCCGGGGTGCTGCTGATCGTCGGTGCGGGCGGCGGTTTCAAGCAGACGCTGGTGGATGCCGGCGTCGGCCAGATGATCATGGATATCTCCAAGGGCTGGCACCTCTCCACGCTGCTGCTGGCCTGGCTGATCGCGGTCACCATCCGGCTCGCGACCGGCTCCGCCACCGTCGCCACCATCTCCGCCGCCGGACTGGTCGCCCCGCTCGCCGCGGAGCTGAGCACCCCGCACGCCGCGCTGCTGGTGCTGGCCATCGGCTCCGGATCGCTGTTCTTCAGCCATGTCAACGACGCCGGATTCTGGCTGGTCAAGGAGTACTTCGGGATGGACGTCGGCCAGACGCTGAAGACCTGGTCGGTGATGGAGACGCTGATCTCGGTGGTCGGGATCGTGTGTGTCCTGCTGCTGTCGCTGGTTCTTTAGGGCGGAACCCTTCAGGGACCCGGTCCGTCGGACCACTGTTCTTTCCGGGCGGACCGCCGCCCCGGGCGCCCCGCCCCCCCTCGGGCGCCTGTCCCCGGCACGAGGCCGTACGAGCGGAGATCCGCTGGTACGGCCTCGTGCGTATGCGGTCAGCCGGCCGGCTGCGGTACGGCGGTGCCGAGGAACTGCGTCAGGGCGTCGGCCACCCGGGCCGTGGCGTCCTCGGCCGGTGCGGCGAGGGCGAGATAGCCGTCGGGGCGGATGAGGAGGACGGCCGGAGCGCTGCCGTAGGCGTCGCGGACATGGCCGTCGGTGTCGAGCAGATCGGGGTCCGGGCCGCCGACACGGACCACGCGCAGCAGCGCCGGATCGGCCGGCAGCGCACCGGCGTCGAGGTCGGTCGCGCCGAGGGTGAGCAGGGTGAAGTGTGGGCCCCGGAAGGCGTCGAAGAGCCGGGTGGGGGTGCCGTCGGCGGTGGTGCACGGGGCGTCGGGGGCGCGGTCGCCCGCGCGGGGCACGCCCTCGGGGACGTCCGTGCGCAGCTCCCGGGTCAGCGGGCCGTCGGGGTAGCCGATGCCGAGCTGGTGCAGATCGCGGCCGCGGCGCAGCGAGCCGGAGCGGTGCAGCCGGGTGCTGGTGTCGAGGATGCCCTCGGCGATCGGCCGGCGTTCGGTCTCGTAGCTGTCGAGCAGGCTCTCGGGGGCGCCGTACCGCAGCACCTGGCCGAGCTTCCAGCCGAGGTTGTAGGCGTCCTGGACGCTGGTGTTCAGGCCCTGGCCGCCCGCCGGGGAGTGGATGTGCGCGGCATCGCCGGCCAGGAAGACCCGGTCGGCGCGGAAGGCGTCGGCCAGTCCCGCCTTGGGGCGGAAGAGGGAGGACCACAGCACCTCGCGGATCTGCCCGGCGTCGAGGTGGGTGTGCGCCGCGAGTTCGGCACGGACCGCCTCGGGGGAGGTGTCCGTGGAGTTGGTGATGATCATGGTCTGGAAGTAGTCGGTGCCGGCGAGCGGGAGGAGGGAGATGAACCCGTGGTCCGGCAGGACCCAGCGGTGCCAGTGGTCCCGGTCCAGGCCGTCCACCCGGACATCGGCGAGCACCGCGGCACCCTCCGGCAGTGACGGGCCGCTCATCCCGATGCCCAGCGCCCGGCGTACCGTGCTGCGCCCGCCGTCGGCGGCGACCAGATAGGCGGCGCGCACGCTGCGCGCCACCCCGTCGGCGCCGCGCAGTTGGACCGTCACCCCGTCGGAGTCCTGGGCGAATGCGGTGAGTTCGGTGCCGAAGAGCACCGTGCCGCCGAGCTCCCGCAGCCGGGCGTGCAGCACCTCCTGGTTGCGGAACTGCGGCACCATCAGCGCGTTCGAGTACGGCATGGCGGGTGTCGGGTCGACCCGCTCGATCATCTCGGCCGTCCTGGCGATCCGGCCGTTCTCCCAGAAGCCCAGCTCCGGGTAGAGCCCGCCGACCGCGCGGACCGCGTCCAGCACCCCGAGGTCGTCGAAGACCTCCTGGGTGCGCGGCTGCACACCGGTGCCGCGGGCGCCGGGCGAGAGGTGGTCCTGCCGCTCGACGAGCAGGGCGCGCAGTCCGCGCCGGGCGAGGTCGACGGCGAGGGCGAGTCCGGTCGGGCCGGCCCCGGCGATCAGTACGTCGACGGTCGTGGGGAGGTCGCCCGTAACACCGGCCGGCTCCTTAACGTTGTTAAGTTCCATGCCTCCGAGGATGGCTTTAACGGTGTTAAGTTGTCAACATGGTTTCGCGCATCGACCGGCGACAGGTTGTCGACACCGCTCTGCGGCTGCTGAACGAGGTGGGCCTCGACGGGCTCACCCTGCGGCGCATCGCCAAGGAGCTGAACGTCCAGGCCCCCGCGCTCTACTGGCACTTCAAGAACAAGCAGGAGCTGCTGGACGAGATGGCCACCGAGATGTTCCGGCGGATGGCCGAGTCGCTGATGGGGGAGGGCAAGGCGACCGACGCCGGCCTGACCTGGCAGGAGATCCTCCGCGACGCCTGCCGGGGCCTGCGCCGCGAACTCCTCGGCTACCGCGACGGCGGCAAGGTCTTCAGCGGCACCCGGATGACCGACGCGAGCTACTCCGGGCCGCTGGAAAGTCTCCTCACCCTGCTCACCGGCGCCGGCTTCACGCTGAGACAGGCGGTGCAGGCATGGTGGACGGTCTACGGCTTCACCATGGGCCTGGTGATCGAGGAACAGTCGGTCCACCCGGACCCCGGTGCGCCGCAGCACCGCGATCCGGCCTATGACCTGGAACTGCGCGCGCAGCAGCTCGGCGCGGGCTTTCCGCTGGCGGCGGCCGCCGGCGAGGAGATGTTCGGCGACATCGAGCGCAACTTCGAGGCCGGACTGCGCATCGTCATCGCCGGGATCGAGGCGACGGCCGCCCCGGAACAGCGGAGTTGAACCGGGGGGCGGTCAGCGGCGCGGGTCGATCGACCGCTTCAGCAGCGGCGTCAGCGGGCGCTCTATGAAGCGGTGCAGCAGCCAGGCGAGCAGCAGCATCAGCCCCACGGTCAGCAGCAGCGTCGCGTAGGAGGGCAGCCCGGCGCCGTGGTGCAGTGCCCGCACCACGACCCAGCCCAGATGCTCGTGCACGAGGTAGAAGGGGTAGGTCAGCGCGCCCGCGACGGTCAGCCAGCGCCAGTTCGCCCAGTGCAGCTTGCCCAGGGCGACGGCGGCGACCAGGGCGAAGCCGAGGGTGACGATCGCGATGATGACCGCCGTCGAGCGGTAGGAGAACGCGGTGGCCGACGGCGCGTGCCACAGCCCGGCGACCGCGTAGTGCTGGCCGATCAGCCAGCTGACCAGCACTATCGCCCAGGCGATCGGATCGCGGGCGCCGTAGCGGTGCAGCAGGAAGAGACCGATGCCGCCGATGAAGAACGGGGCGTACTCGGGCATCAGGACGGTGTCGAGGAAGGGTTCGTGAGCGGCCTGGGCGAGCGCGGCGGCCAGCGTCCAGCCCGCGCAGAAGAGCACCACCCGGCCGCGGGTGGCGCCGGGCAGGACGACGCAGAGCGCGAAGAGCGCGTAGAAGCGCATCTCCGCCCAGAGGGTCCAGCACACGCCCAGCACCCGGTCCACGCCCAGCGGCTGCTGAAGCATGGTCAGATTGGTCAGCACCTCACTGGGCGGCAGCGCCTTGTAGGCGACCCAGGGCAGCGCGAAGACCGCGGTGATCAGCAGGATCGCGGCCCAGTAGGCGGGATAGAGCCGGGAGACCCGGGAGGCGATGAAGGCCCGCAGGGTGCGCCCCCAGCCGCTGAGGCAGATCACGAAGCCGCTGATCACGAAGAAGATCTGGACGCCCAGACAGCCATAGGCGAACAGCGGGGCGGCGGTGGGGAATTGGTGGGCGGGCGAACCGCCCCAGGCGTGCGCTATCTCGCCGCCCCGGCCCCCGAGGTGGTACCCGGCGACCATCAGGGCGGCGAGCAGCCGCAGCCCGTCGAGGGCGCGCAGCCGCGAAGGTCCGGTGCGGCTGCGCCCCCGTATAGCGGGCTGCGGTGCGGGCGTGACGAGATCCGGCGCGGCGCTCGGCACACCCGCCGTCAGCTGGGGGGCGGCGGTCATCCGAACGCGGCCCGCTTCTTCAGCCGCCGCTGCACCGCGCGCGCCCGGCGGGCGACCCGGCGGACGGTGGCATTGCGCGGAATGAACGACAGCTGCGACGGGATCGCCCCGGGCAGCGCCAGCGCGGTCAGCCGGCGGCGCTTGAAGTAGCGCCGGGTGTACGGGTCGAGATGGGCCGCGAGGTAGCGCTCGGCGGACGGCCGCAGCTGCGGATAGATCTGGTGCTGCATCGCATAGCCGACCGCGGTGACCAGGCCCTCGATGCTCTCGGCGGTGACATGCGCCCGCGGGCGCTCGCTGCGGTCGCCCAGGTCCGGCACCAGCGCGTCCACGATCGTGACCGGCATCCGGTTGCTGTTCTGGTACGGCGCCAGCCGCTCCAGCAGCAGCCCGGTACCGGTGCGCGCGGTCGGCAGCCCGTAGAAGGTGGCGGCCGTCAGCAGCGCGGTGGAGAAGCAGCCGACGACCAGCGCGGGCCGCATCCGCTGGTAGAGCACCTCGGCCAGCACCGGGCTGTCCAGCACGGTCAGCGCGATGTCCAGCTTCTCGGCCTCCCGCTCCAGCAGCCGCGACCAGCGGGCCGGCGCGGACGGATGCGGCTTGAAGACGATCTCGCGGTGGCCGCGCTCGGCCGCGCCGCGCACCATCCGCACATGCAGCTCCTCTTCCTCCTCGGGCGTGAGGATGCCCAGCGCGGAGAGGTACTGGCCGAGCAGCAGCGCGCCGCCCTCCGGGACGGCCACCTCGCCACTGGCGTCGGAGAGTTCGGCCAGCACCTTGGTGAAGGCGTCGGTCGGCACGGTCTGCGGCGCGACCTCGAACTCGGTGAGCAGCAGCGGCGTCAGGCCCGGCACCAGGTCCAGGTGCAGCAGCCGGCTGATCCGGGTGCCGATCAGCGGATCGAGCTTGTTACGGGTCGGGCCGTAGCTCATCAGGCCGTCGGCGTAGACATCGATCGGCGCGTCGGGGAACAGCTGGGCGAGCGCCAGCGCCGGGTTGACCTGGATGGACTCCACGACCAGCTCGACGCGGTCGTCGCCCAGGCCCCACAGCAGCCGCAGATGCCGCTCCCACAGCGGCACGTCGTCCGAGCGCGGTGACCAGCCGCCCGGGTGGAACGGGCTGATCGTCTCGTTCCACGACAGCACCCGGTCGAAGCGGCCGCGCAGCCGCTCGAAGCCGGGCATGGTGTCCAGTGACGCGGTGGTCTCCGGGGTCGTCGCGTTGTTGCTGAGCAGCAGCAGCCGGCGTTCGGCCGGGGCGAAGCAGTCGGCGTCCAGTGCGGCGGCGAGGGTCGCCGCGCCGTAGAGCGTGGACGCCATGAAGATCTGGGTACGCGGTCGGGTGGACATCAGGCGGCGACCTCCGCCGGGACGGGGCGACGGCGCAGCCGCCGCAGCCGGGACGCGCGCTGCACATCCATCGAATCCAGGGCTTCCTTCAGTACGTCCTGCGGCATGCGTTTCATGGCCGCGGCGCTCATCGTGCGCAATTTACGGGCGACCTGCGGTTCGAACCGTTCGATCGAACCGAGGTGGTGGGAAATGATCGCGCAATACGTGCGCACCGCTTTCGGCAGCAGAAGCGCGGCATCGCGGTCCTGTGCCGTTTCTTCGATCACCTGATCGAAGGCGCGAATAAAGTCCAATTGCCGCACGTCACCGATCTGGGTCAGGGAAGAGGCCACACCGCGCCGGTAGAAAACCCCGAGCAGTCCGACCACCGCCATGGACTTCGCCTCGCGGTGCAGCCGCCAGATCCACGGGCGGTCCTCCGCGGTGCGCAGTCCGTCCTTGAAATGCAGTACCCCGTCGTCCAGCAGCCGCCGGTGGTACATCCCGGCCCAGGCGTACGCGTAGTCGACGGAGGTGGAGCGGTCGGCGGGCAGGATCACCTCGCGCGGGTCCATCACCACCCCGCGCCGGCCGTGCGGCACCCGGTGGACGGTGCGCGCGCGGGCGGTGCACTGGACATGGTCGGTACGGACGAAGTCACATCCCAACTCCTCGATGGTGGAGAGGAGTTGGTGGTAATAGCCAGGGGCGAGCCAGTCGTCGCCGTCCAGGAAGACAAGGTATTCGCCGCGGGCCTCGTCCAGGCCGGTGTTCCGGGCGGTGGCCAGGCCGCCGTTCTGTTCGTGCCGCAGCAGTCTGGCACCCGGCAGCTCGCGCTCGGCGCGCGCGAGAATCTCCGGGGTCTCGTCGCGGGAACAGTCGTCGACGAGCAGGAATTCAAAGTCCTCGCGGGCATTGGCCGCCAGGCTTTTCAGGGTGTCGGGCGCGTATGTCTGCACGTTGTAGAACGGCACGATGACGGAGAGCTTAACCACCCGGGTGACGTTAGGTGCGGCGGCGGCATTCGTCTTTACCGGGTGCGGACCTCAAGGTGAACGAAGAATGGCGGGATGGTTAACCAGGCCGACTATCGGGCCGGTTCGCCATTCGTCGACCCGCTGTTAACCCTTTGTTGCGGCCCAGTTGGCCCGTCCAACGGAATGCCTTCCTAGCGTCTTGGACGTGCCATCACGTACCAACTCTTCGCCGCGGGTCGCCGTACTCGCCGACTCGGATACCCGGTGGAAATGGGGCGCTTTGACAGCGTACCGAATCCAATCGGACATCCGGCTCGACGGCTACCTTCTCCGCGGCCGCGCCACTCCCACGGTCCGCCAGCTCGACGAGGTCGGCGCCCGTGCGGACTCGCTGCGCGAAATCAGGGGCGTGGATTTCGTCCGGTCCATCGACCGTACGCGCTATGACGTCGTCGTGCTGGCCTGTGTCGGCGGAGCGGTGCAGGCGATGCTGCACGGCCTCGCCCACGCCTGGCGAGGCGCGGACACCCGCCCCGTCGTCGTCACCGGCTATGTCGGTGTCGTCTACGAGAAGCTCGCCGATGGGCTGCTGCTGCGGCACGGCGCGGATGTCGTCCTCGCCAACTCCCGGCACGACGCGGACCGGTTCCGCGAGGTGTACCGCGGGGTCGGCGCCGACGACAGCGGTGTCGTCGAATGCGCCCTGCCGTTCCTCGGCGGCGCGCGCTACACCGGCGCGCACACCCCCTACACCGTGGTGTTCGCCGCCCAGCCGTCCGTCCCGGAGAGCCGCGCCGACCGCACCTACCTGCTGCGCAGAGCGGTCGAGCACGCCCGCCGGCACCCGGACCGGGAGGTGCTGATCAAGCTCCGCAGCAAGCCGGGCGAGCACACCACCCACATCGAGGAACTGCCCTACCAGAAGCTCGCCGCCAAGGCCCCCGGCGGACTCCCCGCCAACTGCCGCCTGGTGTACGGCAACATGGGCGAGGTCCTGGACCGCACCGACCTGCTGGTGACGGTCAGCTCGACCGCCGCCCTGGAGTCGCTGCACCGCGGCATCCCCACCGCCGTCCTCACCGACCTCGGCGTCCGCGAGGTCCTCGGCAACCACCACTTCCTCGGCTCCGGCTGCCTGGCCTCCTGGGACGAGCTGGACGCCGGACACCGCCCCGAGCCGGACCCGCAGTGGCTGGCCCGCCAGGGCGTGGCCGCGGACGGCGACTACGAGCAGGCATTCGACGTGGCCCGCGCCCGGGTCAGCGCGCTGCGCACCGCCGACCGGCTGCCGCCGGTCACCCCCTACTACACGGCCCGCACCGCCCCCGGCTACCTCCCCGGCATCCTCGCCCGGCACGGCCTGGACCCGCACGGCGAGCCGATCGCCGGCCACGCGGACGCCCCCGAGGAGACCGGCGGACTGCGCCGGGTCGCCCGCGAGACGGTCCGCGAGGCCGCCCGCGGCGCCTACCGCCACGGCGTCCAGCGCGTCGCCCCCGCCATCCGTCGCTGGGGACAGCTGTGACCACCCCGGTCAGCTCCCGGAAGGAGCCCGATATGCCGCCGAACCCCCCGAGCAGCCCCCCGACCGTGGTGGCCGTCATACCCGCCCGCGGCGGATCCAAGGGCGTGCCCGCCAAGAACCTCGCCGCCGTCGGGGGAGTGCCCCTGGTGGCCCGCGCGGTCCGGGAATGCCGCGCCGCCCGCCTGGTCACCGACGTCGTGGTGTCCACCGACGACGCCGGGATCGCGGCCGCGGCCCGCGGCGCCGGAGCGGTCGTCGTACGCCGCCCCGGCGACATCGCGGGCGACACCGCCACCAGCGAGGCCGCCGTCCTGCACGCCATGGACGCCTACGAGGCCGAGCAGGGCGCCTCGGTCGACGCGGTGCTGCTGGTCCAGTGCACCAGCCCCTTCATCGTCCGCGAGGACATCGACGGGGTGGCCGCCGCGGTCGTCGAGGGCGGCGCCGACAGCGCGCTGACCGTGGCACCGTTCCACGGCTTCGTCTGGCGGGACGCGGAGACCGAGGTCACCGGGGCGGCCGCCGCGCCCACCGGCGGCCACGGCGTCAACCACGACAAGTCCTTCCGGCCGCGCCGCCAGGACCGCCCCCAGGACCTGCTGGAGACCGGCGCCGCCTACGGCATGGACGCGGCCGGCTTCCGCGCCGCCGGCCACCGGTTCTTCGGCCGCACCGAACTCGTGCGCACCGACCCGGCCCGGGTGCTGGAGATCGACGACCCGCACGACCTGGCCCGCGCCCGCGCCCTGGCACCGCTGCTGGACGCCCCGCGACCCGGCGCCCTGCCGACCCGTGACGACATCGACGCCGTCGTCCTCGACTTCGATGGCACCCAGACGGACGACCGGGTGCTGATCGACGCCGACGGACGGGAGATCGTCGCGGTCCACCGCGGCGACGGACTCGGCGTCGCCGCGCTGCGCAAGGCGGAGCTGAAGCTGCTGATCCTGTCCACCGAGACCAACCCGGTCGTCGCCGCACGGGCCCGCAAGCTCCAGGTCCCCGTGCTGCACGGCATCGACCGCAAGGACCTCGCCCTCAAGCAGTGGTGCGAGGAAGCGGGCATCGCGCCCGAGCGCGTGCTCTACGTCGGCAACGACGTCAACGACCTCCCGTGCTTCGACCTCGTCGGCTGGCCCGTGGCGGTCGCCGGGGCGCACGACGTGGTGCGCGGCGCGGCCCGCGCCGTCACCGCGACGCCCGGAGGCAGCGGCGCGATCCGCGAGATCGCCGCCTGGCTCCTGGGCCCGTCCCTGTAACCCACCCAGACCCCACCCCCACACACCCCGTATCAAAGCGAAGGAACCTCCCCATGAGCAGCAACTCCCGCCTCCGCACCCTCGGCAACCGCGAGGCCGGCCCCGGCCGCCCCGTCTACGTCACCGGTGAGATCGGCATCAACCACAACGGCGACCTGGAGAACGCGTTCGCGCTGATCGACGCCGCCGCCGACGCCGGCTGCGACGCGGTGAAGTTCCAGAAGCGGACCCCCGAGGTCTGCACCCCGCGTGACCAGTGGGAGATCGAGCGCGACACCCCCTGGGGCCGGATGACCTACATCGACTACCGCCACCGCGTGGAGTTCGACGAGGACGGCTACCGCGCCATCGACGAGTACTGCAAGAAGCGCGGCATCGCCTGGTTCGCCTCCCCGTGGGACGTCGAGTCCGTCGCCTTCCTGGAGAAGTTCGACGTGCCCTGCTACAAGGTCGCCTCCGCCTCGCTCACCGACGACGAGCTGCTGCGCGCCATGCGTGCCACCGGCCGCACCGTCATCCTCTCGACCGGCATGTCCACCCCCAAGCAGATCCGGCACGCCGTCGAGGTCCTGGGCAGCGAGAACATCCTGCTCTGCCACGCCACGAGCACCTACCCGGCCAAGGCCGAGGAGCTCAACCTCCGCATGATCAACACGCTTCAGGAGGAGTACCCGAACGTCCCGATCGGCTACAGCGGCCACGAGACCGGTCTCCAGACCACCCTCGCCGCGGTCGCCCTCGGCGCCACCTTCGTCGAGCGCCACATCACCCTCGACCGCGCCATGTGGGGCTCCGACCAGGCCGCCTCCGTCGAGCCCGGCGGCCTGTCCCGCCTGGTCCGCGACATCCGCACCATCGAGGAGTCCCTCGGTGACGGCGTCAAGAAGGTCTACGAGAGCGAGCTCGGCCCGATGAAGAAGCTGCGCCGCGTCACCGGCGTGGTGGCCGAGGCCGAGGCCGCCGAGCCGGCCGCCGTCTGACCGCCCGGCCGACGAACCGACGGGAGCCAAGGTGACCTCACCCGAAGGGACCCGCGCCGGGCCCGGCACGCCCGGCGCCGAGGTTCCGCCCCCGGAGACGACGGATACTCCCGCCCGTCGTCTCCGGGGGGTGCCGCGGCAGCGTCACCGGACCGCACGCTCCGGTGAGCCGCGCGCGGCCTCCCGGGACACCGGAACCCTCGCGTTCGTCGAGAGCCCGGTGCAGCTGCTGAACGTCCTGGAATGGGCGCACACGGCACAGGCCACCGGGCTCACCGTCGTCGTGCTCTCCCCGCACGACCCCATGACCCGCGGCCAGCTGCGGCGGATGGCCGAACTCGCCCGCGACGAAGGCCATACGGTGCGCTGGGAGGAGGCCCGCGGCGGTCCGACCGCGCCAGTGCGCACCATCGGCGGCCTCACCCCGCTGCTGCGCCGCGCCCGCCGCGTCGTCATCGGCGACCCGTTCTCCCGCTACGTCCAGCTGCTGCTCTCGCTCGCCCGGGCGCGCGATCTGGTCGTGGTCGACGACGGCACCGCCACCATGGAGTTCATCTCCCAACTCGCCTGCGGGGAACAGCTGGTGCGCTGGCACCGCAACGGCAGCGGCCGCGGCGCCCGGGACCTGATCTTCGCCCCGTTCTCGGCCACCGCCCGGCGCCGGCTCACCCCGGCTCCCGAGGGCGGGCGGCGCACCGTCGGCCTGTTCAGCTCGATGCCGGTCGAGGCGCCCCCGGGCGTCGAGGTCACCACCAACGAGTTCGCCTGGACCCGGGGCCGCTTCGGCCCGCCCCGGCTCACCCGCGCCGCCGACATCGTCGGCACCTCGCTGGTGGAGACCGGGGTCGTGGACACCGAGCGCTATCTGGCGGCGGTCGGCAGCCTGGCCCGTGCGCACGGCGCCACCCGCTACTTCGCGCACCGCAAGGAGAGCACCGAGAAGCTGCGCCGGCTGGTGGCCGAGACCGGGCTGGAGATCGTCCGGCCCGATCTGCCGCTCGAACTGATCGCCCGGCGCGGGCCCATCGGACGGCTGATCGTCAGCTTCCCCTCCACCGTGGTGCACACCCTGCCGCTGGCGCTGCGGGGGACGGAGGTCAAGGTCGCGGTCTGTGACATCGATCCGGAGTGGCTGACGGCCAACGCCTCGCCACGGGCCCAGGGTTTCCTCGACGGGGTCACCGGCACCGCCCGCGACGTGCAGCGACTGCCGTTCACCCAGCCGATGGCCGCGGGATGACGGAGCGCGGGAAGCCTTACTGCATACCCGTCGCATAAACCGTCCATGCGCCGAGCGGCCTGATTTTCTTCCCCTAACGGACTGAACTTTTGTTGATCGAAGGACAGTTGCCCCCTTCGGGCCCGTAACCTTCCACAGGTGAACCACGTGATGTCCCGAGAGGTCAGCGCCGCCCGTACCCCCGCCGGGGATCAGCTCCCCGGCGCCCTTCCCGAGGCGCTGCGCGCCGAACTCAGCGCCTTCCGGCGCGACTTGCACCGCCACCCGGAACTGGGCAACCAGGAGTTCCGGACCACCGCGGCGCTCAAGGAACGGCTGGAGCGGGCCGGCCTGCGGCCCCGGGTACTGGCCACCGGCACCGGCCTGATCTGTGACATCGGCACCCGGGACGCCACGGCCGACGGGCGGGCCGTCGCGGCCGCCCCCGACCGACCCCTGCTGGCGCTGCGCGCGGACATCGACGCGCTGCCCATCCCGGACACCAAGACCGTCGACTACGCCTCCACGGTCACCGGCCGCGCCCACGCCTGCGGCCATGACGTGCACACCGCCGTCGTCCTCGGCGCCGGTCTGGTGCTGGCCGAGCTGGCCCGCACCGGCGCCCTGCCGCGCCCCGTCCGGCTGCTCTTCCAGCCCGCCGAGGAGATCCTGCCCGGCGGCGCCTCCGACGCGATCGAGTCCGGCGCCCTGGAGGGCGTCGGCCGGATCCTCGCCGTCCACTGCGACCCACGCGTCGACGCCGGCCGGATCGGGCTCCGCACGGGAGCGATCACCTCGGCCTGTGACCGGCTGGAGGTCGAGCTGGACGGCCCCGGTGGCCACACCGCCCGCCCGCACCTGACCACCGACATGGTCACCGCCGCCTCCCGGGTCGCCCTGGACGTACCCGCGCTGCTGGCCCGCCGGGTCGACGCCCGCGCCGGTCTCGCCGTCACCTGGGGCCGGCTGGCGTCCGGGCACGCCTGCAACGTCATCCCGCAGCACGCCGAACTCTCCGGCACCGTGCGCTGTCTTGATCTCGACGCCTGGCGGCAGGCCCCGGACCTGGTCCATGCGGCGATCGACGAGGTCGCCGCGCTGCACGGCGCGAAGTCCCAGATCACCTACGTCCGCGGGGTGCCGCCGGTGGTCAACGAGCCGGTCACCGTCCAGCTGCTGCACTCCGCGATGGCCGCCCGCCGTGGCGAGGGCGCCATCGAGGACACCGAGCAGTCCCTCGGCGGCGAGGACTTCTCCTGGTACCTCGAACACGTCCCCGGCGCCATGGCCCGCCTCGGCGTCCACCCGCCCGCCGACCCCACGCACCGGGACCTGCACCGCGGCGACTTCGACGTGGACGAGCAGGCGATCAAGGTCGGCGTCGAGCTCTTCACGGGCGCGGCCCTCCTCGACGGGGATCTCGCGGACTGAGGACGGACTGAGGACGGGGGACGGGCGGCCCGTCCCCTATAGCGGGACATCGCCCGTAATGACTCCATAACGGCCCGTTCCGGCAGCTTGCCGGGACGGGCCGCGCGGCCTGCCCTCCCGTGTTTCCTTCAGGTCACCTTCGCCTCGAATCGATAACGTCCACGCAGTGGAGGGTTTTGCGCCAGGTCTACGCGCGTTAATCTCCCGACAAGCCAGCGCCAAAGGGGGCGCTTAGAGCGAAGGGAAGGCCCCGTGCGTCGGGTCATCAGGATTGCCGCCGCGGCCACCGCCACCGCGGGCCTCGCGCTCACCGCCACCGCGTGCGGTCAGAGCTTTGCCGAGGCCAATCGCGCCAAACACGCGGGGGTCGGGCTGGCCTTCGACATCGGCGGCCGGGACGACCACTCGTTCAACGAAGCGGCCGCCCGCGGTGCGGACAACGCGACCAAGAAGCTGGGCGTCAACGTCAAGATGCTCACCGCCAAGAACGGCGAGACCGAGGCGGACCGCGAGCAGCGGCTCACCTCCTTCGCCGAGGCCGGCTACAACCCGGTCATCGGCGTCGGCTTCGCCTACAGCCAGGCCGTGCAGAACGTGGCCAAGGACTTCCCCGCCACCACTTTCGGTGTGGTGGATGCCGTGCCGGAGGGCAAGAACGTCGATGCGATGGTCTTCGCCGAGCACGAGGGCTCGTATCTGGCCGGGGTCGCTGCCGCGCTGAAGAGCAAGAACCATAAGGTGGGCTTCATCGGCGGGGTGAACAACGCGCTGATCCAGAAGTTCCAGGCCGGCTTCGAGCAGGGGGTCCGCGACACCGACCCCAAGACCAAGGTCACCTCGCAGTACCTGTACCCCAACAACGACAAGGGGTTCAACGACCCGGCGGCCGCCAAGGCCAAGGCCGGCGGCATGCTCGACAGCGGTATCGACGTGATCTACACGGCGGCCGGGCAGTCGGGCGCCGGGACCATCGAGGCGATCAGCAGGGTCAAGGGCGCCTGGGCGATCGGCGTGGACTCGGACCAGTACCAGCAGCCGGGTCTGGCCCGCTACAAGAACCGGATCCTCACCTCGGTCGTGAAGAACGTCGATGTGGCGGTGTTCGACCTGATCAAGAGCGCCGAGGACGGGAAGCCGCTGACCGGCATCCACTCCTACGACCTCAAGCACAGCGGGGTGTCGCTCGCCACCTCGGGCGGGTTCATCAAGGACATCCAGCCGCAGATCGATGCGGCCCGGAAGAAGATCATCGAGGGCAAGGTGAAGGTCAAGGAGACGCCGTAGCCCGGGACCACCGCCGCCCCGGGGCGCCGCAGCGCCGGACCCGGGGGCGAGCCCCACGTCCCCCCTTGTGACCTTCCGGTCCCTGACTTTCCGTCCTTTCCGCTCCTTCATCCCTGAGGGGAGTGCGCCATCAACGCAGCATCCACGAGCAGCGGCCCCGCCGTCCCGGACGCCCCCGCTGTAGAACTCCGCGGAATCACCAAAAGGTTCCCCGGCGTCGTGGCCAACCACGACATCCATCTCACCGTGCGCCGCGGCACCGTCCACGCCCTGTGCGGCGAGAACGGTGCCGGCAAGTCCACCCTGATGAAGATCCTCTACGGCATGCAGAAGCCGGACGAGGGCACCATCGCGCTGGGCGGCGAGCAGGTCACCCTGCACACCCCGGGCGACGCCATCGCGCGCGGCATCGGCATGGTGCACCAGCACTTCATGCTCGCCGACAACCTGACCGTCCTGGAGAACACCGTTCTCGGCGCGGAGAAGCTGCACGGCATCGGTGCCGGCGCCCGCGCGAAGATAAAGGAACTCTCGGACGCGTACGGGCTGAACATCCGGCCCGACGTGCTGGTCGAGGACCTCGGTGTCGCCGACCGCCAGCGGGTGGAGATCCTCAAGGTCCTCTACCGCGGCGCCCGCACCCTCATCCTCGACGAGCCGACCGCCGTCCTGGTCCCGCAGGAGGTCGACGCGCTCTTCGACAACCTGCGGGAGCTCAAGTCCGAGGGCCTGACCGTCATCTTCATCTCGCACAAGCTGGGCGAGGTGCTCTCGGTCGCCGACGACATCACCGTCATACGGCGCGGCACCACCGTGGCCTCGGTCGAACCGTCCGGGACCACCCCCAAGCAGCTGGCCGAGCTGATGGTCGGCAGCGAACTGCCGTCCCCCGAGACCCGCGAATCGACCGTCACGGACGAGGAGATGCTCCGCGTCAGGGACGTCCACCTCTCCGCGACCGACTCCGACGGCGTGGTCCGGACCGTTCTGGACGGCATCTCCTTCACCATCCACAAGGGCGAGGTGCTGGGCGTCGCCGGTGTCGAGGGCAACGGCCAGGCCGAGCTCGTCGAGGCCGTCATGGGCACCCGCCGCCCCGACCACGGCACGATCACCCTGGACGGCACGGACCTGTCCGGCGCCTCCACCCGCGCCCGGCGCGAGGGCGGCATCGGCTACATCCCCGAGGACCGCCACCGCCACGGCCTGCTGCTGGAAGCCCCGCTGTGGGAGAACCGCATCCTGGGCCATGTCACCGAGCGCCCCAACAGCAAGGGCAAGCTCCTCGACATCCCCGGCGCCCGTAAGGACACCGAGCGCATCGTCGAGCAGTACGACGTGCGCACCCCCGGCATCGAGGTCACCGCGTCCTCGCTCTCCGGCGGCAACCAGCAGAAGCTGATCGTCGGCCGCGAGATGAGCCACCACCCCAAGCTGCTGATCGCCGCCCACCCCACCCGTGGGGTCGATGTCGGCGCGCAGGCGCAGATCTGGGAACAGATCCGCGAGGCGCGCCGCGAGGGCCTGGCGGTGCTGCTGATCTCTGCCGACCTGGACGAGCTGATCGGGCTGTCCGACACCCTGCGGGTGATGTACCGGGGCCGGCTGGTCGCGGACGCGGACCCCGCCGTCATCACCCCGGAGGAGTTGGGCTCCGCCATGACCGGTGCCGCCAGAGGCCACCTCAGCGCGTCGGAAGACGGCACGCCGGAAGACGGCACGCCCGAAGACGCCACGCCGGAAGACGGTGCGTCGCAGGACGCCGGTGACCAGGAGGGCGACGAGCAGTGAGCACCTCCACCAAGAACCCCACCGTGGACGCCATCGCCAAGAGCGCCACCCGCGACAAGGTGATCCTGGCGATCGCCGCGCCCGTCCTGGCCATCGTCGCCGCGATAGTGATCTCGTCGCTGGTCTTCCTGGCGTCGGGAGAGAACCCGTTCCGCGCCTACGCGATCATGGCCGATTACGGTCACTACAGCGACAGCCAGGTCTGGATCATCAACAAGGCGGTGCCGTACTACCTTTCGGCGCTGGCGGTCGCCATCGGCTTCCGCATGAACCTCTTCAACATCGGCGTCGACGGCCAGTACCGCCTCGCGGCCTTCGCCGCCGCGGCCGTGGGCGGCGCCATCGCCCTCCCCGGCGCGATCCAGATCATCCTGCTCATCGTCATCGCGATGCTGGTGGGCGCCATCTGGTCGGGCATCGCGGGTCTGCTGAAGACCACCCGCGGCGTCAGCGAGGTGATCACCACGATCATGCTGAACGCCATCGCCGCCTCGATCATCGGCTACTTCCTCCAGGACGGCCGCCTCGCCATCAAGGACGGCAACCTCCTGCACACCAAGTTCCTGCCGGAATCCAGCCACTTCTTCTCCTTCCCGACCCACCCCAAGCCGGTCTACGGCTTCGTGGTGATCGCGATCCTGGCCGGGGCGCTCTACTGGTTCGGGATCAACCGCACCCGCTTCGGCTTCGACCTGCGCGCCGTCGGCGCCTCCGAGCCGGCCGCCGAGGCCAGCGGGGTCAGCGTCAAGCGCATGGTCCTGTGCAGCATGCTGCTGTCGGGCGCCGCGGCCGGTCTGGTCGGTATGCCCACCCTGCTCGGCGAGTCCTTCCAGTACGGCACGGACTTCCCTGCCGGTATCGGCTTCACCGGTATCGCCATCGCGCTGCTCGGCCGCAACCACCCCATCGGCATGGCCTTCGGTGCCCTGCTGTGGGCGTTCCTCGACCGCACCGGCTCCCGGCTGGAGTTCGAGGGCTACGCCCAGGAGATCGTCGGCGTCATGCAGGGCGTCATCGTCCTCTGCGTCGTCATCGCCTACGAGATCGTCCGCCGCTACGGGCTGAGCCTTCAGCAGCGCAAGGTCGGCGAGGAGCTGGCCGCCCTGTCCCGCACGAACAACGCCGACAAGTCTGACAAGAGCGGCAATCCGGAGGTGTCGGCGTGAGTACGGACCTCAAGACCGCGACGAAGCTCGCGGTCCCCGGGAAGGGCGGCCGGCGCAAGCTGACCTACCCCTGGATCCTGCTGATCATCGCCGTCGGGCTGGTCGCCGTCTCCGTCCTCCGGGCCATCACCGGCACCGCGGACCTCACCTCCACCGGCCAGTTCGGTGCCGCACTGAGCGCCGCCGTGCCGATCGGCCTGGCGGGTCTCGGCGGCCTGTGGTCCGAGCGGGCCGGCGTGGTCAACATCGGCCTCGAAGGCATGATGATGCTCGGCTCGTTCGCGGCCGGCTGGGTCGGCTGGCAGCACGGCCCCTGGGCGGCGGCCGCGGCCGGCGTCATCGGCGGCGCGCTCGGCGGCCTCATCCACGCCATCGCCACCGTCACCTTCGGCGTCGACCACATCGTCTCCGGTGTCGCGGTCAACATCCTGGCGCTCGGAGCCACCCAGTACCTGGCCACGATCTGGTTCGGCCAGGAGGGCAGCGCGGCCATGCTGGCCGGCGGCAACGACAAGCAGTCCCCGCCGATGCCCGACATGCCGACGTTCACCGTCCCCGGCCTGTCGGACGCGCTGAACACCCTGGAGGGCCACCACTGGTTCCTGGTGTCCGACATCGCCGGCATCCTCGGCGCCGCGGTCACCAACGTCTCCTGGCTGACCCTGCTCACCGTCGCCCTGTTCATCGGCACCTTCTACGTCCTCTGGCGCTCCTCGTTCGGACTCCGCCTCCGCTCCTGCGGCGAGGCCCCCATCTCGGCCGAGACCCTGGGCGTCAACGTCTACTCGTACAAGTACGCGGCGGTGCTGGTCTCCGGCGCCCTGGCCGGCCTCGGCGGTGCCTTCCTCTCCATCGGGGTGCACTTCTTCCAGGACGGCCAGACCGGCGGCCGTGGCTACATCGGTCTCGCCACGATGATCTTCGGCAACTGGCGGCCGGGCGGCGTCGCGATGGGCGCGGGCCTGTTCGGCTTCATGGACGCCATGCAGCTGCGCAGCGGCGGCCCGACCGTCCACGCGCTGCTGCTGGGCCTGGCCGCGCTCCTCGCGGTGCTGGCACTGCTCCGGCTGCGTGCCGCCAAGCGCACCCAGGGCGTGGTGGCCGGCATAGCCGCCGCCGTTCTGGTCATCTGGTACTTCCTGGCCGACACCGTTCCGCTCGAACTGGTCGAGGCGAGCCCGTACATCGCCACCCTGCTGGTACTCGCCCTCTTCTCCCAGCGGCTCCGGCCGCCGAAGGCGAACGGCAAGCCCTACCGCCGAGGTCAAGGAACATGACACCACCGGTGCCGGTCGACTGGACCGCACTGCGCGCGCAGGCCCGGGACGCGATGTCCCGGGCCTACGCCCCGTATTCCGGCTACCCCGTAGGCGCCGCCGCCCTCGTGGACGACGGCCGCACCATCACCGGCTGCAACGTCGAGAACGCCTCCTACGGCCTGGCCCTCTGCGCCGAATGCGGCCTGATCTCGGCCTTGTTCGCGGGCCGCCCCGACAGCACCGGGCCCGCCCCCCGCCTGACCGCCTTCACCTGTGTGGACGGCGCGGGCGACCTCCTCGTCCCGTGCGGCCGCTGCCGCCAGCTCCTGTGGGAACACGGCGGGCCGGAACTCCTGGTGGACACGGCGGCGGGCATCCGGCCACTGTCGGAGCTACTTCCTGACGCGTTCGGGCCGGGGCATTTGAGGGGCTGAGGGGGCGCTGCGGGGGACGACTTGGGGCTCCGTACGTACGGCTCCGCGCGGTACGGCATGGAGCCGCGAGCGCTCAGCAAGCGGCTCCCCCCCCCGCCACCCACTCCCGCCACCCGGGGCGTCAGGACCCGGCAAGGCGCAGGTCGACCCACGGAATGCTGTCCCCCGGCAGCAGATATCGCTCGGTCTCGACAAACCCGTGCTTCCGCGCGAACCGCAGCCCGTCCTCGTTGGAGGACAGCACCACGGTCTCGATCACTTCGGCACCCAGCTCCCGCGCCCGGCTGAGCCCGCGCGCATACAGCTCCTCCCCGAACCCCTGACCACGATGAGCTTCCAGCACGCGGGCGATCACGGTCACCGTCAGCGTGCCCTCGGCAGGCGGGCGCACCGTGCTGCATCCAATGAGTTCGTCACCGGCATACGCGACCTCCAAGTGGTGACGCTGCGCCCGCTCCCGCACCTCCTCCAGCGAAAGGAGGTGGGTAGGAATAATCGTGTTGTGGACGTACTGCCAGTCTTTGAGGGCAGCATCGCCCTCCGGCTCCTGAATACGAAGATCAGACATCGCAGCAGAAGACCCGAGTCCCTCCCGCACGTCAACTCCGTTCAGGGGGACGGATGGTCAGGCCGTCACGGTCGATCCATCGGTCGAGTCATCTGCACTTCGGACACTTCGAGCAATCCGTCGAGTTCGACCTTCCCCCTGGTCTGGCCCGGACTCACCACCAGTCCGTCCCGGCGCACGATGTCCAGGAGCCGTTCGGCCAGGGGAAGGACCATGTGCCGGCCCCAGCATCGTTCGCTTACGTGGCCGAAGGGGAGATATCCGGGGTGGTTGTCTCCGTCCAGCTCTTCCCAGCGGTCGGGATGAAACGTGTCGGGTTCGTCCCAGAGCTTGGGGTCGCGGTGGCTCAGCAGGGGAAGCAACAGAACATCGTCTTTCGGGCCGATCCGTGCGTCCACGTCCGAGAACTCCGGAGAAGCCATGCGCAAGATGTTCCATGAGGGGGGAAGCAGCCGGAGTGCCTCAAGGAGGATGTTCCGATTCGATACGTCATCGCTGAACGGAGCCCCGAGCCACAGGGCGTTCGTGACCAGTGCGGATACGGTGAAGCACACCGGTGCTGCCACCCGCCGATACAGGTACATGGCATAGCGCCGGTCACTGTAGGTCTTGGAATCGAGCACGAGAGCGGCAAGTTTTGACAGCGGCACGCCCTGCCCGGGCCTGCCCAGCAAAGCGGCGCCGGAGGCGACGGCCGACCAGGTCAGTTTCGGTGTCAACTCCAGCCTGCGGTCGACCAGAACCCGGAATCGCAAACGTTCGTTTCCGAAAACGAGATTCCGCAGGTAAACGTGCGCCACATGCGGCCAGCGGCCGGTCAGGTCGACCGCCTCATCGAGGGGACGTTGCAGCGCGTTCCGCACGTCCGAGCCCACGGCTTGCATAAAGGTGGACGCATCCGTACGGGTAACGAGCCGTCCCTGGACGGGTTTGAAGGTGGGCCTCTCCTCCGCGTTGGCCGGCCTGCTACGGAGTAAGCGGTCCATCAGCTCGGCGCCGGACACTCCGATCGTGTCGGGCTCCAGACGAAAAAGCGACGCACCACGATAACGATTTAACAGTTCGTCGATTCTCGGCGCGAACTCGATGACCCGACCGCTCCCGCCGACGCGGTGCATAGGCATGTCTGAACTCCGTGGATAGGCAGCTCGCGCCGGCCAGAATTCCTGACCGACGCGAGCCCGGCAGGGAAACTGTCCAGTTAAATCCAGCCGTACCAGGCGTATGCCTTGAGGCTCTTTTCCGGGCGGAACTTCTTGACGATGCGAACGAGTTTCATGAGTACCTCCATCTGCGTGGCGAACGAGATACTTGCCCGACGGCAGAAGATATAGCGACCGGTCAGAATTCCCGGCATTCATTTCAACTGCCATGGAAAGTGAAGACCTATCCGGTGAATGTGTCAAGTGATCCACGTCACTACCTGAATTGCCTCATTCACGTTTCGAATTCATCCATATTCACATCTCGGCAAATCACTGCTAATCCATCCATTCATACCCAATGCGGGCATCGAGAGGGAGCGGATGGCGCCGAATGGTGTGGTTTGGTCATGTATGTCGTGACATGAACATGTTCTATGGGGCGACCGAAGGCTTCCGGTCACTGCTCCGGTGCGGCGGCTCTCCCACACGGAAAACCGTGAAGCGGCGGTGAAGCCGGCGCAGTCGGTCGTCTCCGCACGGCTCGCAGCCGGGGCGCAGATCGTCGGCCCGGCGGGCTCGGTGCTCCGGCATCAGGGCGAGTTCGACTCAGGCGAGGAAATGGCAACTCGTCCTCAGGCCCGGGTCAGTTTTAGTACCTCGGCCACTGCGGGTAGTTCGCGATGGGAGCTGAGCCGACGCAGGGCCGGTTGCGCCGAGAAAATCCTCATTCGCTGCAGTGCGCGAAATATCTAACGGAGCTGGCAGGCCAACACGTCATGGAGGGGCGCGCCCTCCCAGGGGCGAGCCTCACCCACCTTGCGATATCCCCAGGACCGATAAGCCGCTTGAGCTGCCTCGGCGTCCGGTAGCGCATTCAGCAGCACGCGCTCTTCGTTCCCTCCCGCGAGTAGCGCCGCGTGCAGCCGCCGACCGACACCGAGCCGACGCCAGGGCGCACGCACCGCGAACTCCATGAGACCGAAGGTGCGTTGTCCGTCCTCTCGTCTGAGGTCGTCCGCGACGGGAGTGATCACCCGGTCCCACCAACCGGTATTGGAACTGAGCGGATACCCGTACGCGATGCCCACCGGTTCGCCGCCGGCGGTGCAGGCCAGAGCGGCACGGAAGGTGGCCTTGCGGACCTGGGGCCGAAATCCGCGGAAGGTCGCCTCCACTGTTTCCGAGGTTTCCCCATACGGTTCCTCAGCGAAGACCTCGGCGTAAACAAGCCTGAAAGCGGACTCGGCTCGAGCGGCGGCGGGGCCATCCAAGGGCTCAATGGTGATCGTCTCCGACGCGTTCAAGTGCGGCCTCCTTGCTTGGATTCTTGGATTTGGCTGAGGTGTCGATCTCTCCGCACGACCCGAGTCGGGTCACTTTGTGGAGCGCTGGGTCGCCACTGCGTCTGCTGCACCTCCCCACGCGCCATCTATCGAGCGGCAGGCATTTCGCCATCGCGCCAGTCGTTCAGCCGCTTTCGGATGCTGGGCACCATCGGAAGCGCATCAATTTCTCCGGGTTCAAACCATCGGACGTCCGTTGATTCCTCGGACACCGCCAGCTGCCCGCCCAACGGTCTCGCCAGGAAGCAGATGGAGAACTCTTGCCGCACTTCGCCATCGTCGTAGGCGAAGATGTGACGGGGGTTGGTGTAGGTGCCGACGATGCCCACGATTTCGACATGGAACCCGGTCTCTTCGCGGGTTTCCCGAACGGCGCAGTCCGGAAGTGACTCGCCGATATGCATGACGCCACCGGGAAGTGCCCACATGTCATTGTCGCGCCGACGCTGAAGCAGCACGCGTCCGGACTCGTCGACCACGACCGCGGAAGCCGCCGGAACCAAGCTGTTCGCGGCAGGGGCGTCAGGATCGTTCTCGTAGTCGCGCCTACCCACTGGTGAATTTCCTGTCCTTGAACACCTTCGTCTTCATCCCCCTCGCGCGGGCTTTGCGCGTCCGGGGCAGATTGCCCTGCTACGAGGGTGCTGAAGCGTCGGGAACGCGCCCGAGTTGGGTGATGTCAGCGGGTGGGAATCATCGCGTGGTGCAGGTGCACGTTGAACGCCGCCTCTAGTTGTCGAGAGTGTGCTGTCGCAGCCCCAGTGGGCAGGGTGGCCCCAGGAGCAACCCCCGCGTATCTGCCCACGGTCCCCGTACCGGCCGTACGCTGGCTGGGACGGCTACGCCACCCAGAGGGGGCACGCATGGATCTGTCGGACGAGCTCGGCACCGGCGAGCGGATCAGGGTTCTGCGGGAGTCGCGCGGCATGACCCGTGCCACCCTCGCCCACCTCTGCGGGCGTGGCCCGGACTGGCTGAAGAAGATCGAGACCGGGGAACGTGAACTCCGTTCCCATACCCTCCTGTTGCGCCTCGGTGCCGCGCTTCAGGTGTCCGACCTCTCCGTCCTCACCGGAGAAAGCGACGGTCCGGCGCAGCTGGTACCACTCGGCAGGCTGAACCATCCGGCCATGCCAGACATCTGGACCGCGGTAATGAACCGGTCCCTGACCACTGCGGCCACGGGCCCCCTCGAACCGGCTGTGCTGCAAGGACGGGTCGACCAGACATGGCGCCTGTGGCACACCACCGATCGCAACCGCACCGAGGTGGGAGCCTTGCTCCCCGGCCTCATCCGCGACGGGGAAGCCGCCGTGCGGGCGCTCGACGGTGACCAGCGCCGCGCCGCCCTGGTGGCGCTGTCCGACGTGTACCGGCTCACGGGTCAGGCCACCGCCTACGTGGCCCCCGCCGAACTGGCCTGGGTCGTCGCCGACCGCGCCCTGTCCGCTGCGCAGGACGCCGACCAGCCTGCCGCCATAGCTGCCGCCGCTTGGAACATGGGCAACATCCTGCGCGAAACGTCGTATCCGGAGGAGGCGTTGGGCATCGTCACCGAGGCCGCCGACCTCATCCGGCCCCACCTCGATGACGCTCCCGACGACTGGCGCGGCATCTACGGTGCGCTTCAGCTGCACGCCGCGGTCACGGTGGCGCGCGAGGGCCGTGAGGGCGACGCGTGGCGGTACTGGGACAAGGGTGACCAGGCGGCGAAGTCGTTGCCCGCCTCGTACGTGCACCCCTCCACGGTGTTCGGCCGGGCCAACGTCGATTTCCACGCCGTCAGCGTCGCGACCGATCTGCGCAAGGCACAAAAGGCCCTTGGGCTCGCTGATGACCTTGATCCCGATGTGATGCCCTCCCGCGAGCGGCGCGCCCGACTGTGGGTGGAAGTCGCCCGGGGACACCTACAGCGCGGTGACCGGACCGCCGCCCTGCATGTGATGCAGATGGCCCACCGGATCGGCGCCGAGACCGTGACGTACACCCCGTCCGCCCGTGTCGTAGCCGCCGATCTGTGGCGCTCCGCGCCGCGCGCGATGCGCAAGGACGCCGGCCGGCTGGCCGAGGCCGTCGGGGTCTCCACCGCCTGACCAGCGGGACATACAGGGACAGGGGGACAATCTGTCCCCCTTCTCTCTTGCCCGGGCCCCTACGGTGTCGCACCTGCCTCCGCGCCGACACCGAACGGGGTGACACATGTATCCGGGCGCCCGATTGCACGCATCGACCCGCCGGGGTGAACCGCCCTCCGCCGACGGCGTCACGGGGGAGATCCGCGTACCGCTGGCTCTGTACACCGTCGATGAGCACCGCGGCAGTGTGGACCTCGTTCTGTCGCGCGCAGAGGCGGCGTCGCTGCTCGCGTCGCTCATGGAGGCCCTCGGTTCGCCAACGCCCGCATCGTGGCCTCAGCGCCCGGAAGCGCGGCTTCAGTACCCGGAAGACGCGAGCTGACCCAGCCAGACCGGCTTGAGGATGCCGCGAACACCCCAAGTCATGCCCGACAACAAAGACCCCCGCGACGTTGCTGCGTCCGGGGGCGTGGCCATCAACCCCTGGGAGGTTGACGACATGGCGAAGACTATCGCCAGGATCTTCGAATCGCTGCTGAGGCTGTTACTGCCCGCCCGAGGGCGTCACCGGTCCCTGGGCTGTCTGCCCACCGTGAGGTGTGACGACGCGCCGACCCTCGTGCTTGCCGGTGTGCCCGGCGGAAGGGAGGGGCTGTTGCGGGGCGAGGACGCGGCCCTGATCCGGCCGTACGCCCTCACCCCGGAGGAACGGCAGAAGCGACGGTCGGAGTACGGGCGGCGACGGGTGTCGTTGTTTGCGACGTACGGAGCCGACGTCGGCCCGCGCTGGATGCACGGCCTGGAGGCGGCAGGCCGATGAGTCCAACCGACACCCCCCCGGCTCCTGCCCTGGTCGAGCCCCGACGGGAAACCGTGCTTCCTCGTAGGTGACGCGACCGGCTACGTATCCCGGATCGCCGACGAGATGGAGGAGGCGCAGCTCGACTCCGCCGCCGAACTCGGTGAGGAGGCGCACCGCATCCTTGCGGGCCGTGCGTGGACACCCGGCGAAATCCACCTGCTGGCCCTGGAATTGGCCACTTCCCTCGCCGACGTACGCCGGGTCGCCGAGAGCAGAGGCGCGCGCCTGCCCGTGCCGCAGGACGATGACAACCCCAAGGCCGATGAAGGTCACGGTGACCGGGACATCACCGAGGAGGGCAACAGGCTACGGCTTCCGGCGGAGGCGTTCGGATGAGCCGTCCCTGCTTTGTTCGTACGGGCGCGGCGCCGGACGGGCACACCCACTGTTGGACGCTGTAGCCAACACCGGCGACCGGACGCAGGGGCCGGGCGCAGAACACCGCCCCTTGGGGGCCGCCCCTGGCACCATCCCCGGGGGTGGCCCCCGCCCTCTCTGGCCACCCCCGCATCTATGCGTGTAGAACGTACCTACCCGTTCGAAAGGAACCGTCCATGGACGCCATCTCCGTCATCCGCACCAAGCGCGACCGCGGTGAGCTGACCCCCGATCAGATCGACTGGGTCATCGATGCCTACACCCGCGGTGAGGTCGCTCACGAGCAGATGTCGTCGCTGGCGATGGCGATCTTCCTCAACGGTATGAACCGCACGGAGATCGCCCGCTGGACCGCTGCCATGATCGCCTCCGGCGAGCGGATGGACTTCTCCTCGCTGCCCCGTCCCACCGCCGACAAGCACTCCACGGGCGGCGTCGGCGACAAGATCACGCTGCCGCTCGCCCCGCTCGTCGCCGCCTGTGGTGCGGCCGTCCCGCAGCTCTCCGGCCGGGGCCTCGGCCACACCGGTGGCACCCTCGACAAGCTCGAAGCCATCCCGGGCTGGCGGGCGAGCCTGTCCAACGCCGAGATGCTGGACGTGCTGCGCGACGTCGGCTCGGTGATCTGCGCGGCCGGCGACGGACTCGCCCCCGCCGACAAGAAGCTCTACGCGCTGCGCGATGTCACCGGCACCGTCGAGTCCATCCCGCTCATCGCCTCCTCGATCATGTCCAAGAAGATCGCCGAGGGCACCGGCTCCCTCGTGCTGGACGTCAAGGTCGGCTCCGGCGCCTTCATGAAGGACCTCGACAACGCCCGCGAACTGGCCTCCACCATGGTCGAGTTGGGTACCGACCACGGGGTGCGCACGGTCGCCCTGCTCACCGACATGGCCACCCCGCTCGGTCTCACCGCCGGCAACGCCCTGGAAGTCCGCGAATCGGTCGAGGTGCTGGCCGGCGGCGGCCCCCAGGACGTCGTCGAGCTCACCCTCGCCCTCGCCCGCGAAATGCTGGACGCGGCCGGTCTGAAGGACGCCGACCCGGCCAAGGCGCTGGCCGACGGCTCCGCCATGGATCACTGGCGCCGCATGATCGCGGCCCAGGGCGGCGACGCCGACGCGGCCCTCCCCGTGGCCCGCGAACAGCATGTCGTCACCGCCGCCTCCTCCGGCACCCTCACCACCCTCGACGCCTACGCGGTGGGCCTGGCCGCCTGGCGTCTGGGCGCCGGCCGCGCCCGCAAGGAGGACCCGGTCCAGGCGGGCGCGGGCGTCGAACTCCACGCCAAGCCCGGCGACACGGTCACCGCGGGCCAGCCCCTGCTGACCCTGCACACCGACACCCCGGAGAAGTTCCCCTACGCCCTGGAGGCCCTCGACGGCGGCGTCCTCGTCGGCCCCGAGGACGCGGCGTTCGCGGCCACTCCGGTGGTGCTGGAACGCATCGCCTGACCTGTGCCCGCCGCGGCCGGACGCCGCTGATGACGCGGCTCGGAGGGGTGAACGGGACCGGTGGACCGGCGCCGGTCCCGCTCGGGCCGGCCCTACTGAGGGCGGCTACGCGGCTTTTTCCAGGTGGAGGAGGCGGTGTTCGGCCACGGCTTTGCGGGTGGCGTACAGCGTGATGGAGGCGGCGCCGAGCATCGCGGCGAGGCCGAGGAGGGCGGTGTCTTCCCAGCCGACGGCGTGGAAGGCGGCGGCGCCGAGCGCGCCCTCGGAACGCTCGCACCGTGCTCGGCTCGCACCGCCGTTGATCGGCTCCAAGCCATCACTGTATTCGTCACTGTGACATGAATTCGCCGGAATCCGGCTGAAGTTCAGCCTGGCTCTGCGATGCTGGAGGCCGATCGAGAGGGGCCGCAGCGATGCAGTGGAAGATCCACGGGGAACGTCCGATCTACGAGAACAAGTGGGTGAACCTGTGGCTCACCGACGTCGAGACACCGGACGGACACCGCTGGGAACACCACGTCGTCAAGCTCCGCCACCTGGCCGTGGCCGCGGTCGTCAATGATCGCCGTGAGGTTCTGATGATGTGGCGCCACCGCTTCATCACGAACACCTGGGCGTGGGAGCTGCCCATGGGGTTGGTCGAGGAGGGAGAGACGCCGGCCGATGCGGCGGCCCGTGAGGTCTTGGAGGAGACCGGCTGGCGCCCCGATCCCGTCAAGCCGCTGATCTACGCCGAGCCGGCCAACGGCATCACCGACTCCCAGCACTACGTCTTCCGGGCCGACGGGGCGACGTACGAGGGCCCGCCGACCGAGAAGAACGAGTCGGACCGGATCGAGTGGATTCCGCTGGCCGAGGTCCGAGGCATGATCGACCGGCGTGAGATCGTCAGCAGCGGTTCCCTCGTCGGATTGCTCTACGTGCTCATGGATGAGGCGATCCGCTGACCTGACGGGGCATGACCTCCCGGAGCAGGGCCTCGAAAGCCACTGCGGCCGGCTCCCGGCGGAAGGGTTCCAACTGCTGCGAGAACTCCCGGAGGTGGCCGGCAACTCGCTGCGAGCTGACGGCCGCCGCCGGGGCCAGCGCGTCCATCGCCGTGTGGCACGCCTCGTCGAGCTTCCCGCGTTGCAGCTGCGTGCGGGCCAGCCAGATGGCGTGGAAGGCGCGGCCCCGGTGGTTCGATCGGTGTTCGCGGCGCAGGGCGTCCGCGATCAGGGGTTCAGCGAGGGCGGCTTCGCCCAGACGGCCGTGGGCGATGCCGGTGTCCACGATGAGCTTGGGCTCGTCGAAGTAGGCCACCCAGGCCGGGTCCGGATCGTCGGCACTGATCCGGCTGAAGCAGGTGTGGGCCTCCGAGATCGCGCCGTGGGTGGCGCTGTGGTTCCCGAGGGTGGCGTGAGCGAAAGCTTCCCGCATTGCGAGCATGGCCAGCACGCGCGGCGTCGTTCCCTCTGCGTCTCGGGCCTGGTCCTCGGCCGCCATGACGAGTGCGAGGGCGTCCCCGGGTTTGTCCTGGTAGGTGGCCTGGAGGCTCATGCAGGCGAGTACGTTGGCCATGAACTGGCGGTCGTCGATGGCCTTGGCCAGCCCGAGGGCTTCCGTGAAGTAGGCGCGTGCCTGGTTGTACTGGCGGGCGTCGAAGTAGGTCCACCCGGTGAGCCGGGCCAGCTCGGCCGCGATGCTGTGCAGGCCGTCTCGCATGGGGGTGTGGCGCTGCTCCTTGAGGAGATCGACGACGTAGCGGAGTTGACCGACGACCGCCGGTCGTAAGGTCTCGCCGCCGTGCTCGTCGTCCCGGCGCCAGTAGTCCGCGATCGACGAGCGCAGCGCGCTCAGCGTTGAGGGGCTGAGATCGCGCTCGGCCGCCAGGGCGAGGATGCTGTCCACGTCCGCTCCCGGCAACCCCGCAGTCAACGGCTCGTCCACCGGTGGCGGCGTTTCGATCGGTTCTCGTTGCGTGATGGCCAGGTTCTGCGGGGTCTCCCACGCGCGCCGGGCCAGGCCGAGCAGGTGTCCGGGGATGCGCAGGCCGTCTGAGATCCGCTCGATCACGTCCATGTGCGAGAGCTGTCGGCGTCCGGCGATCACCTCGCCGACGCGGCTGGGGGTCAGGTCGCAGCGTCTCGCGATCATCGACGGATAGATGCCTGCTCGGGTCTTGACCAGCTGGAAGATGCGGCCGAAGTCCCTGACCCGGCATGCCTCGATCATCACCGGGTTCGTGAGCAGGCTGACCGGGAGTTCCTTCGGGCGGGGTGGCTCGGGCATCGGGCACGCTCCGGCGCTAGGACTACTGATCGCTACCGATCGCCAACTGTAAGTAATGTTACCCGAGTTGGGTAATCCGCTTGGCCTTTTTGGCCGCACCGCAGATTGCGATGCTCCTGGCCATGGCAAAAGGACAGGACGACGTACGGATGACGCTTCAGGTGTCGCGCGACTCCGGCCGAACGTGGGGGCCCCTCACGGAGGTACGCGTGCGCGCGCAATCAATGGCCCCCCACACCCTCGGCGCCTTACCGCCGTGTGCGTGCCGCCGGTGCACGGAGCGGAACCCCGCCGGCCCCCTCCGTGGGGTGTCGTGATGAGGTGCGCGCACGGGCGCCGACTGCCGCTGAACCTGGCGCGGGAAGCGCGGGAGAGGTCGGCCTCAGGATGCCTTGACCATGTCGTTCAGTGCCAGTTGTCCGCACACGAGGACGGTGAGCACTACGGCTTCCTCGACGATCTGGAATACGGCACCGCGCTGTGGTTCCGGTGGGGCGGCTCCGTCGTGGAGCTGGTCGTGCTGCCGGACTGCCCGGTGGCCGGCCAGGGGCCCGACAAGGAGGGCTGCTGCCTGTTCGCCGACCACGCCCAACAGCACACCTGGGAAGAGGTCCACCCCGTGGAGGACGTCCCGTGCACCAGCTGATCGTGAGTCCGCACAACGGCGCGTTCCTCGTCGCCCGGCCCGGCGACCGGGCAGGCATGCAGATCCCGCGAACGTTATACGGGCAGCTCGCCTCGATCGCCGAGAGCAGCGGCCCCCTGCCGGCCTGGCTCCTCGATGGCGCCCGGACCGCCTGGGACCTGGACCTGACGGGCGTGCCCACACGGGACGCCGTCCTGGTCCGCCCACAGACCCGTCTCGGTTACGGCCGTGCCACCTACGAGATCAACAAGGGCTGCAACTTCAACTGCGAGCACTGCTACCTCGCGGAGCGGAAATTCGAGGGGCTTCCGTGGGAGGGCAAGGCCCGGCTCCTGCGCTTGCTGAGGGACGCCGGGGTGCTGTGGTTGCAGTTCACCGGCGGCGAGCCGCTGATCGACCGCGACTTCATGGACGCGTATGTGCTCGCCTACCGCTTCGGCATGCTGATCGAGATCCTCACCAACGGCTCCCGGCTTCACCGGCCCGAGGTCATCGGGATGCTGCGGGAGCTGCCGCCGCACAAGGTGACCGTTTCCCTCTACGGCGCGACGCCGGACAGCTTCGACTCCCTCACCCGCAAGCCGGGGGCGTTCAAGCTGGTAGAGAAAGGGCTCATCGCCGCGCGAGAGGCCGGGATCGCGCTAGATCTGGCGCTGATCATCACCAAGCACAATGTGCACGAGCTGGACGCCATGCGGGCTCTCGCCGACCGTTATGGGGCGAGCCGTACGGAGTACGGGACGATCTCCCCGACGTACTCGGGCGCTCCCGAGCCCCTGGCTGCACAGGCCCCCGGCTTCCTGGACAAGACCAGCGTCTTCAAGGGCTGCCCCGCCGGCCACACGTTCTTTCACGTCGACCCGCACGGCCTGGCGACCATGTGCAAGGTCGGCCGCGACAACCCCATCGACCTCATGGCTGAGGGCCTGGACGGACTCCTCCGCCTGCCCGCCATCGCCGATGCCCAGATGCTTCGCACCGGTGGCTGCGGCGGCTGTCAGCTCTCCGGCACCTGCCGGGTCTGCCGACCTCTCGCCAAGGCGTACCAGGAGGCGAAGGCACCACTGAACACCTACTGCCAACACGGAAGCGAGGAAGCGCAATGACCACTGTCATGGTGGAGATCACGCCCCGGCCCCAGGCCCAGGAAGAGCCCGAGGGAGTCGTCCTCCTGGAGGACCTCGAGATGCTGACCGAGGGCACCGTCCCCGGCTGCAACGAAGACAACCCGTACCGGTAGTCATCCAGCCGTACACAACCGCGGGGGCTTCGTGGCGTTCTCCGTCCGAAGCCCCCGCACCACTGCACCGTGAAAGAGTGAGTTCCATGGCGACCATCCGCATCGGCCTCGACCGGCTGCCCGCCGCCGCGCGCGCCGCCATCGAAGAGCACACCGGTCCCCTGCTCACGATCGTGAAAGCCACCGAGGGCTTCAACAGCGAGATCGCCGCCCGCGTCACCTCCGCCAACGGGGCCTGGCACATCAAGGGGTTGCGCACCGACCACCCCCGCGCCTGGACCCAGCGCCGGGAGGCCGCCGTCGCCCCCTTTCTCACCGGAGTCGCTCCCACGCTCCACTGGCGCGTCGAAGCCGCCGGATGGGACCTCCTCGGCTTCGAAGCCCTGGACGGCCACCACGCCGACTACCGCCCCAGCTCCCCCGACCTACCGGAAGTCGCCGCCCTCCTGCACCGTCTCGGCGCAACCCCCCGCCCGGACATCGAACTGCGGCACGCCGAGCAACGCCTGGAGCGCTACGCCGCCCGCCCCGAGGACCTCCGCTTCTTCGCGGGAGACCACCTCCTGCACACCGACCTCAACAACACCAACGTGCTCGTCAACGACCGTGCCCCACAAGGAGATCGGGCCCGCCTCGTCGACTGGGCCTGGGCCACCCGGGGAGCCTCCTGGCTCGACGCCGGGTACTGGGTCATCTGGCTGGTCGCCTCCGGCCACACGCCCGCCTCGGCGGAACGCTGGGCCGCAGAGATGCCCGCGTGGCACACCGCACCGGCCGAAGGCATCACCGCCTTCGCCGCCGCCAACCGCAATATCTGGGACGAGATCAGCACCGCCGACCCCGACCCGTGGACCCTGCGCCTGGCAACCGCCGCGGCCACCTGGCACGACCACCGCGAGACCGCCTGAACCGGATCTGACGCGCGGGTGACCCGAACGAGCAGGTGGGTAGAGCCGTGCAGGGTGCCGGCCCCGCCACCGCTTGCTTGCGCGGCAACCTCCCCGGGCGCTTCGGCCTCAACGTCGAGCAGGCGTCTTCCCTCTAGGTGTCCGCAAAGTCCCGCCTGGCTCGCGGCGTCTGGCACGCACTCCCCCACGCCTGAACGGCGCGGGGACCCCCATGCTGCGTTGTCGGGATCGTCCACGTAGACCCACTACGAGGACGCCCCTCCGCCTTGCGAGCGCGCTCGGCATCCGGTGGCTCTTTTGAAGAGCCGAGACGAAGCGAGCGCAGCGAGTGAAGTGCACCAGACGCCGCGAGCCCCGCCCTACGGGCGGACGACGGGACTTTGCGGACACGCCCTAGGCGTCGTCTGGCGGCGCAGCACCCGCCTCCACCAGGACGGTGGAGATCCCCCGGAGTGACGAAAGGCCCGCCCCACCAGGACAGGTGGAGGGGCGGGCCCTTCGGACTGCGGGTGGCTACGCGGCCTTCTCCAGGTGGAGGAGGCGGCGTTCGGCCACGGCCTTGCGGGTGGCGTAGAGGGTGATCGAGGCGGCGCCGAGCATCGCGGCGAGGCCGAGGAGGACGGTGCCCTCCCAGCCGACGGCGTGGAACGCGGCGGCGCCGAGCGCGCCGCCCAGGCTGCTGCCCACGTAGTACGCGCACTGGTACAGCGCCGACGCCTGGGCGCGCGCCGTCTTGGCGGTGCGGCTGACCGAGGACGAGGCCACCGCATGGCCCGCGAAGAAACCGGCGGTGATCAGGATCAGGCCCGCCAGCACCGCGCCCACCGAGTCGGAGAGCGTCAGCAGCAGACCCGTGGAGGTCGTGCCGACGGCCAGGTACAGGGCGCCGCGGCGGCCCACCCGGGCGACCAGCTGCCCGGCCGCGGCCGAGGAGACCGTACCGACCAGGTAGACCACGAAGATCGAACCGACGATGCCCTGCGGGAGGTTGAACGGCTCGGAGACCAGGCGGTAGCCGATGACCGTGTAGACCGCGCCGAAGACCGTCATGAACAGCCCGCCGATGGCGTAGAGACGGCGCAGCAGCGGGTCGGCGAGGTGGCTGCCGAGCGTACGGGCCAGCGCTCGCGGGCCCACCGAACGGGACACGAAGTGCCGGGCCTTGGGCACCAGCAGCCGGAAGGTCACCGCGCACACCACGGCCAGCACACCCACCGCGGCGAGCGCCGCCCGCCAGCCCCACGCCTGGGCGACCCAGCCGGTCACGATCCGGCCGGACATCCCGCCGATGCTGTTGCCCGCCACGAACAGTCCGATGGCCGCCACCAGCGCCTTGGCGCGTACCTCCTCGGCCAGGAACGCCATCGCCGAGGCCGGCAGCCCGGCCAGCGCGACACCCTGAATGCCGCGCAGCGCGATCAGCGCACCGAGCGACGGGGCGAACGGCACCAGCAGCCCGATCAGCGCGGCCACCGCGAGGGACCACATCATCAGCGTGCGGCGGCCGAAGCGCTCGGAGACCGCGCTCAGCGGGATCACGCCGAGCGCCAGGCCGAAGGTCGCCGCCGACACGGTCCAGCTCGCCTGGTCCGGGCTCACCCCGAGGTCGGCGGAGATCGCGGGCAGCAGCGCCTGCGTGGAGTAGAGGAGGGCGAAGGTGGCCACTCCGGCGGCGAAGAGGGCGAAGCTCATCCGGCGGTAGCCGGGGCCGCCCGGCCGCAGCTTGCCCGCTTCGGGGTCGGTCGCGGCGGTGGTGGAGGAGTCGGGGGACGACTGGGGAGAGGCGGCCGCACGTTCGGTGACGGACGCCCCGGTATCAGCGGGAGGCATGTTTCGAAAGTAGAGCTCCGTGTTTCATGCGTCCAATGCATAGAAACGGCATAATCGATGCTGTGGCACATGATCCCAGGTCGCAAGGGCCTCTGTTGCAAGGTCGCAACAGAAAAGACACCGCCGATTCGGCTCGGGCCGGGGTGGACACGGGCGAGGTGGCCGAGCTCGGCGCCGACTCCTGGGCGGTGACGCTCGCTCCGCGGCTCGCCCAGTTCACCGCCGTCGCCCGGCACGAACACGTCACCCGCGCCGCGCAGGAGCTCGGCATGCCGCAGCCGACGCTCAGCCGGGCCCTCGTCCGTCTGGAGGAGGACCTCGGCGTCGCCCTCTTCGCCCGGCACGGCCGCACCCTCTCCCTCACCCCCGCCGGCCGCGCCTTTCTCGCCGCCACGGAGCGGGCGTTGACGGACCTGGAGCGGGCGACGGAGTCCGTACGGGCCGATGTCGATCCCGCGGCCGGGAAGGTGGCGTTCGGCTTTCTGCACACCCTCGGGTCGGAGACCGTGCCCGGCCTGATCCGCAGCTTCCGCGCCGACCACCCGCGCGTCCGCTTCCAGCTCGTCCAGAACTACGGCGAGGCGATGATCGAGCGGCTGCGCGCCGGCGACCTCGACCTGTGTCTGACCTCGCCGGTGCCCGACTACCCGGACCTGGTCGCCCGCCGGCTCGACGAGCAGAAGCTGCGGCTGGTCGTGCCGGACGACCATCCGCTGGCCGCCCGGAAGCGGATCCGGCTCGCGGAGGCCGCCGGCGAGCTGTTCGTGACCCTCGAACCGGGCTACGGGCTGCGCCGGATCACCGACGCGCTGTGCGCCGAGGCGGGCTTCACCCCACGGGTCGCGTTCGAGGGGGAGGAGGCCGAGACGCTGCGCGGGCTGGTCGCGGCCGGGCTGGGCGTGGCCCTGCTCCCGCCGCCGGCCGTCCCCCGCCCCGGCGTCGCCGAGCTCACCGTGACGGCACCGCGCGCGGTCCGCGAGATCGGCGTCGCCTGGCTCGACGGCCACCCGGACACCCCACCGGTGGCCGCGTTCAAGAAGTTCCTGCTGAGCCGGCGGGGACGGCTGTTGCCGAGGTGACGGGGCCGCCGGGCCGCCGCCCCGGCCCTCACTGCCGCAACGACGCCCCGAACCCCGCCGCCAGCGGCATCCGCAGGCCCAGCGGCGGCGGCGCGGCCAGCGCGTCCTTCACCGGCCGGGCATAGCCCCGGGCGAACAGCGAGCCGAGCATGAAGTCGGCCGCCAGGGCCAGGACTTCGGCACGGTGCTGATGCAGCGAGTGGCCGTCGGAGTGCACCTCGAAGCGGCAGATGTCGCGGTTGACCTTCTTGGCGCGCTCGGCGTAGCGGTAGGAGAGATCGGGGTCGGCGCGCTCGTCGTTGGTGCCGTGGACGAGCAGGACCTGGCGGCCGATGAGCTGTTTCACCGGATCGGGCTGCTCGCCGTCCCCGTGCGGGTCGGGCAGCCAAGGGGCGATCGCCAGCACGGAGTTGACGGCCGGATGACCCGCGGCGTGCAGGGCGGCGCGGGCGCCCATGCCCGTGCCGACGAGGCAGACCGGGACATCGCCGTAGCGGCGGACCACCTCCTCCAGGGCCCAGTCCGCGTCCCGCACCGGATGGGCCGCGGCCCCGTTCCAGCCGTGGCAGCGGTAGCGCACGACATGGGCCGTCAGGCCCTCAGGGCGCCCCGCCTTCGCCAGCCGGACCGCCAGCGGGCGCACCGCCAGTGCCGCCACCGGCGACGGGCGCCGTACCCCGGTCGGTCCGCCGCCGGGCAGTAAAAGCGCGACCCCGCTCACCTCCCGGCCGGCGCCCCGCCTCCCGCCTCTCCACCGGAGCGCTTCGCGCGCCCCTTCCTTGCCGGCCGTTCCCAGCGGTTTTCCCAGCCGGGCCTCACGCACCGGCAGTGCTTGCTGCGCCATGAGCAGAACGATGGCAGAAGGTGGCCCGCCGGCCACCCCGCGGACGGGTCACTGTTATGTATCGTTCGGTGAGATCTACGCGCGTAGGGGCTAGAGTGCCGAGATGACGAGCGAGACCACCACCCTGCCGACCAGTGAACAGATCCGCCGCGCCCCCAAGGTGCTGCTCCACGATCACCTCGACGGCGGCCTGCGCCCCGCCACCATCGTCGAGCTGGCCCGTGAGAACGGCTATGAGGGACTGCCCGAGACCGACCCGGAAAAGCTCGGGGTCTGGTTCCGCGAGGCCGCCGACTCCGGCTCGCTGGAGCGCTACCTGGAGACCTTCGCCCACACCTGCGCCGTCATGCAGACCCGCGACGCACTGGCCCGGGTGGCCGCCGAATGCGCCGAGGACCTGGCCGCCGACGGTGTGGTCTACGCCGAGGTCAGGTACGCGCCCGAGCAGCACCTGGAGCAGGGCCTGACCCTCGAAGAGGTCGTCGAGGCGGTCAACGAGGGCTTCCGCGAGGGCGAGCGGCGGGCCCGCGAGAACGGCCACCGCATCCGCGTCGGCGCGCTGCTGACCGCCATGCGGCACGCCGCCCGCGCCCTGGAGATCGCCGAACTCGCCAACCGCTACCGGGACACCGGCGTCGTCGGCTTCGACATCGCGGGCGCCGAGGCCGGCTACCCGCCCACCCGCCACCTCGACGCGTTCGAGTACCTCAAGCGGGAGAACAACCACTTCACCATCCACGCCGGTGAGGCTTTCGGTCTGCCGTCGATCTGGCAGGCCCTCCAGTGGTGCGGCGCCGACCGCCTCGGCCACGGGGTCCGGATCATCGACGACATCGAGGTCGCCGACGACGGCTCGGTCAAGCTCGGCCGCCTCGCCTCGTACGTACGGGACAAGCGCATCCCGCTGGAGATGTGCCCGACCTCCAACCTCCAGACCGGCGCCGCCCCCTCCTACGCCGAGCACCCCATCGGCCTGCTGCGCCGGCTTCAGTTCCGGCTCACGGTCAACACCGACAACCGGCTGATGAGCCACACGAACATGACGCAGGAATTCGAGCACCTGGTCAAGACATTTCGATACACGCTCGATGACATGCAGTGGTTTACAGTCAATGCGATGAAATCAGCGTTCATTCCTTTCGATGAACGTCTGGCCATGATCAATGACGTCATCAAGCCCGGTTACGCGGAACTCCGGGCCGAATGGCTGTTCCGTCCGGCGTCCACAACGCCCGCTGTGAACAGTGGTTCTGACTCTGCGTGAGGACTGGCGCGAGCCTATAGCGCAACGGCCGGTGGAATGTCCACCGGCCGTTTTTTCTTTCGTCGTGGCTGTTTGCGGCGCCGGTTGCCGCCTCAGTAGGTTGATTTGCCGGTCAAGCCCCCATCACGAGGACGTAATTCGATGAAGCAGGGAACCATCAAGACTCTCGGTACCGTCGCGCTCGGTGCCGCTTTTGTCGTCACCGCCGCGGGCGTCGCCAGCGCGGCCCCGTCGGTCGACACCACCGGGGTGCTGAAGAGCCTGCCGGTGAAGGACGCCACCAAGACCGTCTCCGGGCTCACCAAGTCCAAGCCGGCCGGCAACGACGTCAAGACCAAGCTCAACTCCCAGGGCAACAAGCTGCTGGGCGGCCTGCCGACCAGCGCCGTCACCAAGACCCTCCCCCTGGGTGGCTGATCCCGCCGCGCGGCTCGTCCCCTAGGGACGCCTTCTGCACCGTGCCCCGGCCGAACGCCCTCGTGCGTACGGCCGGGGCATCGTCATGTGCCGTCAGGGAACCGGGCGGCGGGGCGCCGGGCCGGGTCGTGGGCCGGGCGGACGGGCGGCCGGCCGGGTCACCAGGCGGGGGCGCCGGTGGCGGGCTTCCCCTCGGAGGGGAGGAGTATCCACAGCGCCAGGTAGACCAGGAACTGCGGGCCGGGCAGCAGGCACGACACCACGAACAGCACCCGCATCGTCTTCGGCGTCATACCGAAGCGACGGGCCAGGCCCGCGCACACTCCGGCGATCATTCGGTTGTTGCTGGGGCGGACCAGTGCGGCGGCCATGACGGCGGCTCCTTTGCGACTCGGTGGGACGTTTGCCCCGATGTCTCAAAGGTAGGGCCGGCTGCCGGAGAGAACATCAGCCTGCGGGGCCAGTTCAACCCTGGGGATCCTCGGGGTTACCTCCCTGAGAACCCCGTACCGGCGACGCAGCCGGCGCCGGGCCGCGGGGACGACCGACAGGTGTGCCAGGGCCACACCGAGGGAGCCGAGCAGCACCGCATCGATGTCCGGGACCCGGCCGGGTACCCCTGACTGGAGCAGCTCGATGGCCAGCGAGATCATCGCGCCGGCGAACACCGTGCGGGTCAGCGACACCAGTGGCGAAACGTTCAGTCGGCCGGCCGAGAGCGGCAGCAGCACGCCCAGCGGCGCCAGCAGCAGCACCGAGCCGCCCAGATGCTGTACGGCCTCCCACGACAGGCCGTGCGCCAGCTCGGCCCGGATCGTCGCCAGCGGTTCGAGATTCGTCGCGGACACCCAGGGCACCGTGCGGGGACGCAACGTCAGCCAGGCGACGATCAGCAGATGCGCCACAAGGAGAAGAAGTCCGGTGACGCGCATACGGGGAACGGCGGTGGTGCCGGGGCCATGACGCTGCACACAGGCCAGGACGCGGCCGGCGGTGGCTGCGGTTCCGCCCAATTGAGCCCGGCTCGGTCCGCCGGGTCAGTCCTCTTCCGCCAACGGGTCGCCCCACCCGGCGTTCTCCGCTATGTCCGGATTGGCCAGCACATCGTCCGAGCAGTCGTAGCGGTGCGCGGTGGTCTCGCCCGGTCCGCCGAGCACGGCCGCGTGCTGCTTGCCCAGCGCCGGGCTCGCGCCGTAGGTGCACACCAGCTGTGCCAGTGCGAACGACGGCAGATCCTCCGGCCGGATGCTCAGCCGCAGGGTGTCCGCGGGATCGCCCGAGCGCGGTGCCGTGACCTTCAGGTCCTCGGGGAGCGCGGTGCTGAAGCCGGCCCGGTCCTCGTCGGACGACGGCTGCCGCTGGAGCTCCTTCAGCAGCGCACGGGCGGTCGGCAGCCGTGGATCGGTGTCCGCCGAGCCCTTGGGCAGCGATACCGCCCGCTCCACCTGGGCCAGCGCCGAACCGCACACCAGATAGACGGTGGCCTGGGACCGGCCGGGCGGGTTCGGCGCCGGCTCGCTCGCCGGGGCCTTGCAGCTCACCCGCGAGGGCGCGCCCCCCGCGTCGACCGGTACCGACGTGCCCCGGATGCCGCAGCCCGCGGCGACGAGCGTGAGCGCCGCCACGGCGGCGGTGCGCCGCCCCCTCCGCCTGATCGGCGTCATCGCCCGTCCTCCGTGCCCTCGTCGGCCGCGCGGGCCGTGCCGCGGTCCCTGCGCTCGCCGTCCGTCAGCGGCGTGGCGTCCATCGGCAGCCGCAGCGTGAAGACCGCGCCGCCCTCGGGGAGGTTGGCCGCGGTGATCTCCCCGCCGTGGATATGCGCGTTCTCCAGCGCGATCGACAGGCCCAGACCGCTGCCCTCCGACCGCGGCCGGGACGCGCTCGCCTTGTAGAAGCGGTCGAAGACATGCGGAAGGACTTCTTCCGGGATGCCGGGGCCGTGATCCCGTACGCGGATCACCAGCTCGCCGCCCCCGGGCCGCCCCGCGTCCGACTCCGGCCCGGACCGCTCCGGACCCTCCTGCTCCGTGCCGGCTTCCGGACCGCCGGACCCATGGGGCGCGGCCGGACCGCCGGTCACCGCCGTGCTGCCCGTCCTGCCGCCCGCGCCGTCACCCGGCACCTCCTCGGTGTGCACCGAGACCCGCACCGGCGAGCCGCCGTGCTTGAGGGCGTTGCCGATCAGATTCGCCAGGATCACATCGAGCCGCCGCGGGTCCAGACGGGCCACGATGCCGCGGTCCGCGTCCAGCTCGACCGCGTCCAGCCAGGCCCGGGCGTCGACACAGGCGGTCACCTGGTCCGCGACATCGACGTCGTCCAGCACCAGCCGGGCCGTCCCCGCGTCGAAGCGGGTGACCTCCATCAGGTTCTCCACGAGATCGTTCAGCCGCCGGGTCTCGCTGACCACCAGCTGCACCGCCGGCGCGATCATCGGATCGAGGGAGTCCGCCTCCTCCTCCAGCACCTCGGAGACCGCGGTGATCGCGGTCAGCGGCGTCCGCAGCTCGTGCGACATATCGGCGACGAACCGCCGGGACGCCGCCTCCCGCCCGCTCAGCTCCTCGACCCGGTGCTCCAGACGCTCCGCCGTGCGGTTGAACGTCCGGGACAGATCGGCCAGTTCGTCCGTGCCGGTCACCCGCAGCCGGGTGTCCAGCCGCCCCTCGCCCAACTGCCGCGCGGCATGCCCGAGCCGCTGTACGGGCCGCAGCACGGTCGTCGCCGCGGCCTGCGCCAGCAGCGCCGAGCCGACCAGCGCGAGCGCCGTCGCGATCCCCAGCGACCAGGCCAGCGAGTTGAGGTCCTGCCGCTCGGTGGCCAGCGACTTCATCATGTAGCCGGTGGGCCCGCCGCCGATCACCTTCGCCCCGGCGACGAGATAGGGGGCGTCCCCGACCTCCTTGCGCTGCCAGTACAAGTGGTGCGCGTAGCGGTTGGACTCGTCGACCGTGCGCACCTCGTCGACCGCGGTACGCAGCGCCAGGGGCACGCTGTTGAGCGTCAGCAGATTCTTGTTCGTGGTGGCCGCGCACGCCTTGCCCTCGCGGTCGACCCCGATCAGCAGCACCGCGTAGTCCTGCGGACCGGCCGCCATCTGCCGTGCCGCGTCCTGGAGTTCGGCACACCGCGGCCGCAGCGGCAGCGACCGCGTACTGTCCTCCAACGACTTGCGGAAGTCGTTGAGGACGGCGTTCTGGGTGCGCTCCAGAACGGTGTTGCGGTTGAGCCAGTACGCGATGCCCGACGCCGAGACCGCCGCCGTCAGCGCCACCAGCCCGAAGACCACGACCAGCCGCAGCCGCAGACTGGTCCAGCGCAGCAGCCCCGACGCCCGGCGCAGCCCCCGCAGCACCCGCTGCGTCCGCCGGCCCGCCGCGGGCCCGGACGCGCTCCCGGCCTCGGCGCCCGCGCTGTCGTCCGTGCTCTCGTCCGCCGTAGCGCCCGCGGAACGTTCCCTCACTGCGGCGAATCCAGCCGGTAGCCGACGCCACGGACCGTACGGATCAGGGTCGGCGAGGACGGCACGTCCTCCACCTTCGCCCGCAGCCGCTGCACACACGCGTCCACCAGGCGCGAGTCGCCGAGGTAGTCGTGCTCCCACACCAGCCGCAGCAGCTGCTGGCGGGACAGCGCCTGACCGGGCCGGCGGCTCAGCTCCAGCAGCAACCGCAGCTCGGTCGGTGTCAGTTGCAGATCCTCGCCGTTCTTGGTGACCGTCATCGCCGACCGGTCGATCACCAGCGAGCCGAACGTCGCCGAATCACTGGACTCCCGCTCACCGCGGCGCAGCACGGCCCGGATCCGGGCGTCCAGCACCCGCCCCTGGACCGGTTTGACGACATAGTCGTCGGCGCCGGACTCCAGCCCCACCACGACGTCGATGTCGTCGTTACGCGCGGTGAGCAGGATGATGGGCAGCTGGTCCGTACGCCTGATCCGCCGGCACACCTCGAAACCGTCGATGCCCGGCAGCATCACATCCAGCACGATCAGGTCCGGGCGCTGCTCACGCAGCAGCTTCAGGCCGTCCTCGCCCGTCGCCGCGGTCACCACACGGTGACCCTGGCGGGACAGCGAGAGTTCGAGGGCCGTGCGGATGGCGTCGTCGTCCTCGATCAGCAACAGGAAAGGCACGTCAGCCATTCTGGCCCATGGGACGCCGGGACATCGACAAGTGGCGCTCTCGTACACAAGGCCCACCGCGTGAGGCGCCCGCGACGCGCCGCCCAGAGCCCTGTGACAGGGCTGTGACAGTCGGCGGACAACGCGATGAAACTGGCTTGGCAGTCTTTTGGGCACCGGGAGAGATCAACACCCGGTAGACACCGAACGAGCTGGCTCTACGACGGGGGGCGCGAGATGAACACACTGCACGGCAGCACTTCCAGCGCAGTTATCACGCGACTCCACGATGTCGTCCGGACCGGCGAGAAGTCCGGTGCCGTACGGGGCTGTACCCGCAGCACCGGGCGTCAGCGGCCGCCCTTCACGGTGGCCATCGACGCGATGAGGGTGGAAATCGACCCGGGGCACGGGGGCAAGGCCGCCCACGGGGGAGAAAACGGGGGAAACACCGGGGGAGCGGAGTACGGGGAGGCCACGGGGGAACGGCGTTCCGCGTCGGAGGCGGCCGAGGCCGAAGCGGCCTTCACCGCCTACGTCCAGGAGCGCCGCGCCTCCCTGTACGCCACCGCCTACCACCTGACCGGCGACCGCTACGAGGCCGAGGACCTGCTCCAGAGCGCGCTGTTCTCGACCTACCGGGCGTGGGACCGGATCAGTGACAAGGCGGCGCTCGGCGGCTATCTGCGCCGCACCATGACCAATCTGCACATCAGTGCCTGGCGCCGGCGCAAGCTCAACGAGTACCCGACCGAGGAGCTGCCGGAGACGGCCGGTGACGTGGACGCGATGCGCGGCACCGAGCTGCGGGCCGTGCTGTGGCAGGCGCTGGTCCGGCTGCCCGAGACGCAGCGCACGATGCTGGTGCTGCGCTACTACGAGGGCCGTACGGACCCGGAGATCGCGGACATTCTCAACATCAGTGTCGGCACGGTGAAGTCGAGCATCTGGCGCGCCCTGCGCCGGCTGCGTGAGGACGAGGTCCTCAGCTTCGGCCGTGACGAGGAGGAGTCCTTCGGCGAGCTGGTGGCCTGAGGACCGGGGGGAGCCCGGGGGGCAGGGGGAACGCCCGAGGGGGAACGGGGATACGGGGGAACCGGCCGAAGCGGAGTGATCCACGGAGGCCGGGCGTATCGGGGGATACGGGGGAGCAGGGGGAGAAGAGCGGGTTCGGACGGCCGGGGGGTCTGTCCGAGCCCGCTTCTTCGTGTCTGCGCCGGGTGCGCGCAGGCGCCGTCGCGGCACCGCCCGGCCGGTCAGGAACGGACGGCCGCGCCTCCGCCCCGTCAGGAACGGACGGCCGCGCCCACCGCGTCCGGCGTCCCCGCGGCCGATATCCGGGCCAGCGCCTCCGGCTTGGCGCAGGCGTGCGCGCCCAGGGCGGTGTGCCGGGCGACGACCGACCGCTCGGCGCGCAGCAGCCGCAGGCCGCGACGGACGAGATACGGGGCGGACTTGCGGCCCTCGCGCAGATCCCGCGCCAGCCGCCGGCGGAAGGTGGTGGTGGGGCGGCCGCGCAGACACAGCGCGTCGGCCAGCAGCCCCGCGGCCCGGCAGTCCGCGATGACCTCGGCCGCGAAGATGCCCTCCGCGATGAACAGCGGGGCGCCGCCGAGGTCGAGCCCCGACGCGCCCACCCGGGCGCTGCTCGCGATGTCGTACACCGGGACGTCGGCCCGCCCCGTACGGCACAGCGCGTCGATGGCCGCGACGGCGGCGCCGGCGTCCCAGGACAGCGGCGCGTCCCAGTCGGCGCCGCCGCCGTCGGGCAGTTGCGGCAGCGTCGGGTCCGTCCCCTCCTTGTAGAAGTCGTCGAGGTTGAGGACGGGGAGGCCGCTGCGGGCGGCCAGGGACGTCTTGCCGGAACCCGAGGGTCCGGTCAGCAGAACGACCTGGGCAGCAGGGGGCCGGGCGGCGGACGGCCGGGTGGCGGTGTGGGAGCTCACGGGCACCCATTGTCGCGTATTGCGCCGTGTGGGGTACCCCTGGCGCGCGAGGTGGATCGACCCCCGCCCCTCAACTACGCTACGCAGTCAATTGATTACCCGAATGCTCTGGCTCGCACAGCACTTCGAACCCTTCGATCCACAGGCAGGTGGCACATGCCCTCCCATGCGCGTCCCAAGCCCAGCCGCGTTCCGCGCGCCTTGCTGCGGGCGGGACTGGTGATCTCCGCCGCCGGTGCGGCGCTCGCGGCGGGCGGTGCGGCCACGGCGAGCGCGGCGCCGGCCGCCTCGGACCTCGCCACCGACACCGGTGCCGCGGCCTCAGGGCTGACCGGCGCCCTGCTGCACTCCGCGGCCGGCGGCCTCGGCCCGGTCAAGAAACTCCAGTTGGACCCGCTGGCCAACACCTCCGTCGACCCGCTCGCCAACGTCGTGAGCACCCAGATCGCCGACTTCAAGCCGGTGGGCACCTCGCTGCTGACCGGCGCCCTCTCGAACGGCGCCGCGCTCAAGGACCTGCCGCTGGTGGGGACGGTGACGAAGGTGCTGCCGGGGTGAGCGGTCGCGGCCGGCCCGCGGTCCGGCGCGGCGGGCGCTGCCTCGGCGGCTCCCACCGCCCGGACCGCTCGCGCCCCGCCGCAGGAGCCGCGACGCTCGAACGGCCCGGGCAGGCCCGGGATCAGCGCCCCCGGAAGGCCCCGACCAACGCCTCCATGTCCTCCTGGAACGAACAGGACAACGCCAGCCACGAGCCGTCGACGAAGACCAGGTCGAAGCGGCCGCGGGGGAACACCGTGCGCGGCCTGGGCCGCAGTTCCGCGATGTTCGACAGCTGGATCTGGGCGGCGACCTCCAGCTCCGGCGGGCGCTCCCGCCAGCCGGAGGCATGGTCCGTCAGCACGAACAGCCGGCGGTCGGTGAGTGCCTGGTGCCGCGGCGAGCCGCCCGCGTTGGTGACCTGAACGAGGAACCGGCCGGCCATGCTCGCCCAGTCGCCCTCCATGGTCCTGCCGAACAGGGCACGGTTCGCGGCGTCGTCGACGGCGTCCGCGAGGTTCTCCTGCGCCTCGTTGAGGTTCTCCGCGACCGTGCCGACCGCGCGCGTCACCGGGTTGCCGACCAGCCGGTTGTCGAGCGGCCTGCCGCCGGGCCGGCTGCCGGCCGTAGCACTGGGCGGCCGCGACGCCTTGTCGAGCACCTCGCTCAGCGCCCCCAGGATCCCTTTCTCGCGCGCCGGCCGCTTCCGGGGCGCCCGCAGCTGGGCGGGCACCAGCGGCAGGTCCGGGTACTCGGCGTATTCCCTGGCCTCCCACAACACCTCACCGGGGTGCAGGAACTGGCGGCAGGGGGTGACGTGATCAGGTTTCACGCCCTCATCTTCCCTGTCCGGTACACCACAACGGTGCGGGGCCCCGCCCCATGGGCGAGACCCCGCACCGTCGTTGCACGGACGCCGTACGGACGCCGCAGCAGTCCTGAACGGCGTCGCAGGAGCCCTACACCCCCATGGGATGCCAGACCGTCTTCGTCTCCAGGAAGGCCAGCAGACGGGCGGTGCCAGGGTCGGCGGTCCAGTTGACCGGGGCCGGGCGGAGGACGCGCTTGAGGTTGTCGGCCGCGGCCGTTTCCAGGGCCGCTGCCAGTTCGTCGTCCGCGCCCGCGAGATCGAGGGCGTTGACGTCCTGGTGGGCGGCGAGCGGGGCGGACAGTTCCGCGGTGCGGCCGGAGAGGATGTTGACCACGCCGCCCGGGAGGTCGGAGGTGGCGAGCACCTCGGCCAGGGAGAGGGCGGGCAGCGGGGCGTTCTCGGCGGCCGCCACGACCACCGTGTTGCCGGTGACGATCGCCGGGGCGATCACCGAGACCAGGCCGAGGAACGACGATTCCTGCGGGGCCAGGACCGCGACCACACCGGTCGGCTCGGGGGCCGACACGTTGAAGTACGGGCCGGCCACCGGGTTGGTGCCGCCGGCGATCTGGGCGACCTTGTCGGACCAGCCCGCGTACCAGACCCAGCGGTCGATCGCGGCGTCCACCTGGGCCGTGGCCTTCGCCTTCGACAGCCCCTCGGCCGCGGCGACCTCGGCGGCGAACTGGTCGCGGCGGCCCTCCAGCATCTCGGCGATGCGGTAGAGGATCTGGCCGCGGTTGTAGGCCGTGGCGCCGGACCAGCCGCCGACGGCCTTACGGGCGGCGACCACCGCGTCCCGGGCGTCCTTACGGGAGGCCAGCGGGGCGTTGGCGAGCCATGTGCCCTTGGAGTCGGTCACCTCGTACACCCGCCCGCTCTCGGACCGGGGGAACTTGCCCCCGACGTACAGCTTGTAGGTCTTGAAGACGGAGAGTCGGCCAGTCAGCTCAGACATTGAGGTACGCCTCCAGACCGTGCCGGCCGCCCTCGCGGCCGTAGCCCGACTCCTGGTAGCCGCCGAAGGGCGAGGCCGGGTCGAACTTGTTGAACGTGTTGGACCAGATGACGCCCGCGCGGAGCTTGTTCGCCATCCACAGCATCCGCGAGCCCTTCTCCGTCCAGATGCCGGCGGAGAGGCCGTAGGGGGTGTTGTTGGCCTTCTCCACGGCCTCGGCCGGGGTGCGGAAGGTCAGTACGGACAGCACCGGGCCGAAGATCTCCTCGCGGGCGATGCGGTGCGCCTGGGTGACGCCGGTGAACAGCGTCGGGGCGAACCAGTAGCCCGTGGTGGGGAGTTCACAGGACGGCGACCAGCGCTCGGCGCCCTCGGCCTCGCCCGCGTCGGCCAGCGCGGTGATCCGGGCCAGCTGCTCGGCGGAGTTGATGGCGCCGATGTCGGTGTTCTTGTCCAGTGGGTCGCCCACCCGCAGGGTCCGCATCCGGCGCTTGAGGGCGTCCAGCAGCTCGTCCTGGACGGACTCCTGGACCAGCAGGCGGGAGCCCGCGCAGCAGACGTGGCCCTGGTTGAAGAAGATGCCGTTGACGATGCCCTCGACGGCCTGGTCGAGCGGGGCGTCGTCGAAGACGATGTTCGCCGCCTTGCCGCCCAGCTCCAGGGTCACCTTCTTGTCCGTGCCGGCGACCGTACGGGCGATGGCCTTGCCGACCTCGGTGGAGCCCGTGAAGGCGACCTTGTTGACGTCCGGGTGCGCGACCAGCGCGGCGCCCGTGGAACCGTCTCCCGTCAGGATGTTGACGACACCCTTCGGCAGGCCCGCCTGGCGGCAGATGTCCGCGAAGAACAGCGCGGACAGCGGGGTCGTCTCGGCGGGCTTGAGGACGACCGTGTTGCCGGTCGCCAGCGCCGGGGCGATCTTCCACGCGAGCATGAGGAGGGGGAAGTTCCAGGGGATGACCTGGCCGGCGACGCCCAGGGGGCGGGGGTTCGCGCCGTAGCCGGCGTGGTCGAGCTTGTCGGCCCAGCCCGCGTAGTAGAAGAAGTGCGCGGCGACCAGCGGCAGATCGGCGTCCCGGGACTCCCGGATCGGCTTGCCGTTGTCCAACGACTCCAGCACGGCCAGCTCGCGCGAGCGCTCCTGGATGATCCGGGCGATCCGGAAGAGGTACTTGGCGCGCTCGGCGCCGGGCAGCGCGGACCACTTCTCGAATGCCTTGCGGGCGGCCGTCACGGCGCGGCCGACGTCGTCGCCGGTGGCCTGGGCGACCTCGGAGAGGACCTCCTCGGACGACGGGGAGACGGTCTTGAAGACCTTGCCGTCGGAGGCCGGGGCGAACTCGCCGTCGATGAACAGGCCGTAGGACGGCGCGATGTCGACGACCGCGCGGGACTCGGGTGCGGGTGCGTAATCGAAGGTCATGGGAGCCTCAGTCCACCGTGACGTAGTCGGGGCCGGAGTAGCGGCCGGTGCTGAGCTTCTGGCGCTGCATCAGCAGGTCGTTCAGGAGGCTGGAGGCGCCGAAGCGGAACCAGTCGGCGGTCAGCCAGGGCTCGCCGAGCGTCTCGTTGACCATGACCAGGTACTTGATCGCGTCCTTGGTCGTCCGGATGCCGCCGGCCGGCTTCACGCCTACCTGGACGCCGGTCGCGGCGTGGAAGTCGCGCACCGCCTCCAGCATCAGGAGGGTGACCGGCGGGGTGGCGTTGACGGCGACCTTGCCGGTGGACGTCTTGATGAAGTCGGCGCCCGCGAGCATCGCCAGCCAGGAGACCCGGCGCACGTTGTCGTACGTCTGGAGCTCACCGGTCTCGAAGATGACCTTGAGGTGGGCGGCGCTCCCGTCGGGCCGGGCGCACGCCTCCTTCACGGCCTTGATCTCCTCGAAGACGTCCATGTAGCGGCCGGAGAGGAAGGCGCCCCGGTCGATCACCATGTCGATCTCGTCGGCGCCGGCCGCGACCGCGTCCCGGGTGTCCGCCAGCTTGACCGGCAGCGCGGCGCGGCCCGCGGGGAAGGCGGTGGCGACGGACGCGACATGGATGCCGGAGTCGCCGAGCGCCTCCTTGGCCGTCGCGACCATGTCCGGGTAGACACAGATCGCCGCGACCTTGGGGCTGGTGCGGTCGGTGGGGTCGGGGTGGACACCCTTGGCGCACAGCGCCCGGACCTTGCCCGGGGTGTCCGCGCCTTCGAGGGTCGTCAGGTCGATCATCGAGATGGCGAGATCGATGGCGTACGCCTTCGCCGTCGTCTTGATCGAGCGGGTGCCGAGGGTGGCGGCGCGGGCCTCGAGGCCGACCGCGTCGACGCCCGGGAGGCCGTGCAGGAAGCGGCGCAGCGCACCGTCGTCGGCGGTCACGTCCGCCATTGACGCCAGACGCCCCGCGGCTTCCTTGCCGTATGCGGGAACAGTGATGGGCATGGTCACGAGGGGAGCATATCTACGCGCGTAGCACCATGTCATCCCCCTCAGCCGTCCGAATCCGGCCGGGCGGACGGGGCCGGATGCCGGCAACGTGCCCGGTGGGGGCGCCGGATGAGGCCCGCACCGGGGCGCGGACCTGCCCACGGCGCGCGCCTGAATGATGCCGTAACGCAATGTCCGGCATCCGGACGGTCAGGCAGAATCGGCCCCATGACGAGCCAGGACCGGACCTCCCCGCCCCAGCAGCAGTACGCGGAGCGCAGCTACCGCTCGCCCGCGGCCCTCGCCGGCGGCGCGCTGCTCCTCCTGCTCGGACTCTGGCTCGGCGGCGACGCACTGCTGCGGGGCGACGCGCACACCAAGCTGACGGCGCTGTTCGCGCTGGTCCTCGGGGTACCGCTGGTGGTCGCCTTCAACCTGCGGCCGCTGGTCAGGGCGGGCGAGGACCGGCTGACGGTGCGTAACCCGTTCCGTACGATCACGCTGCCGTGGGGCGCGGTGGAGGACCTGCGGGCGGGGTTCTCCGCGGAGGTGTTCACCAGCGGCGGCAAGTACCAGCTGTGGGCCGTCCCGGTCTCGCTGCGGCAGCGCAAGAAGGTCAGCCGCCAGGCGGCGCGGGGCGCCGCGCCCCGGCCCCGGTTCGGGCTCGACGCCGACGCCGGCCCGGTACCGCGCGCCATGGCCGACCAGACCCTCGACGAACTGCGTGAGATCAAGGAGCGCGCCGCCCACCGCGAGAGCGCCCAGGGCGAGCCGGTGGTGCGCTGGTCGTACGCGGTGCTCGTGCCGTTGGTGGTGGGCGCGGTGGGGCTGGCCGTGATGGTGGCGCTGTAGTTGGCCCGGGCCCTGCGGCCCGTAGTGCTGTAGCCGGCCCGGGCCTGCGGCCCGTAGTGGGGACCGGGGAGTTGAGCGCACCCCAGGGTTGTTTCCCCGCCGCCCACCCCGGTGTTGTTGTTTCCCCGCCGCCCACCCCGGTGTTGTTGTTTCCCCGCCGCCCACCCCGGTGTTGTTGTTTCCCCGCCGCCCACCCCCCTTCGGGGGGTGGGCGGGTACGGGAGGGTGGGGTGGGCGGGTACGGGAGGGTTCAGATCCCCGCCGCCTCCGCCAGGTCCCGCTTGATGGACGCCAGCGCCGTGGTGGCCTTCGTGTGGGCCTCGGGCAGGGCTTCGGCCGAGGGCACCGGGACCACGACCTCCAGGTAGCACTTGAGCTTGGGCTCGGTGCCGCTGGGACGGACCACCACGCGGGCGGCCTCGATCCCGGCCGCCGGCGAACCGGACAGGTAGTAGCGCAGCCCGTCGGTCGGCGGCAGCGTCTCCGTGCCCTGGTTCAGATCGTCGGCTCGGGTCACGGTCAGGCCCGCCAGCGCGGTCGGCGGCTGCGCGCGCAGCCTGCGCATGGCGTCGGCGATCAGCGACAGGTCCTCGACGCGGACCGAGAGCTGGTCGGTGGCGTGCAGCCCGTGGTCCAGCGCGAGGTCGTCGAGGAGGTCGCCGAGGGTGCGCCCGGACTGCTTGAGTTCCGCGGCCAGCTCGGTGATCAGCAGCGCCGCGGTGATGCCGTCCTTGTCGCGGACGCCCGCCGGATCGACGCAGTAGCCGAGCGCCTCCTCGAAGGCGTACCGCAGACCGTCCACCCGGGCCAGCCACTTGAAGCCGGTCAGCGTCTCCTCGTACGGGAGCGAGGCGGCGGACGCAATACGGGACAGCAGCTGGGAGGAGACGATGGTCGTCGCGAACGTGCCGGCCGCCCGCTTGCGCACCAGGTGGGCGGCGAGCAGCGCGCCGACCTCGTCGCCGCGCAGCATCCGCCAGCCGTCCGGCGTGCCGGGGGCGGGGACGGCGACGGCGCAGCGGTCCGCGTCCGGGTCGTTGGCGATCACGATGTCGACGCCGGCGGTGTTCCGGGCGGTGGCGAACGCGAGGTCCATCGCGCCCGGCTCCTCCGGGTTGGGGAAGGCGACCGTCGGGAAGTCCGGGTCCGGCTCGGCCTGTTCCGCGACGACCGTCGGCGCCGGGAATCCGGCCCGGGCGAAGGCGGCGACGAGGGTGTCCCGGCCGACGCCGTGCATGGGCGTGTAAACGACCTTCGTGTCCCGGGGGGAGCCGGGCGTCAGGACCGCGTCCGTACGCGCCAGATAGGCGTCCAGGACCGTCTCGTCGAGGGTTTCCCAGCCGGCCTCCGGGCGCGGGACGTCGGCCAGCGAGCGGACCGCGTCGATCTCGGCGGCGATCTCACCGTCCGCGGGCGGCACGATCTGGGAGCCGTCGCCCAGGTAGACCTTGTAGCCGTTGTCGCGCGGCGGGTTGTGGCTGGCGGTGACCTCGACCCCGGCCACCGCGCCCAGGTGCCTTATCGCGAAGGCCAGGACCGGAGTGGGCAGCGGGCGCGGCAGCACCGCGGCGCGCAGGCCCGCGCCGACCATCACGGCCGCCGTGTCACGGGCGAAGTCGGCGCTCTTGTGGCGGGCGTCGTAGCCGATGACCACCAGGCCGGAGCCGTTGCCCTGGGCCTTGAGGTACGCGGCGAGGCCGGCCGCGGCCCGGATGACCACCGAGCGGTTCATCCGCATCGGGCCCGCGCCCAGTTCACCGCGCAGCCCGGCGGTGCCGAACTGGAGGGTGCCGGCGAAGCGGGCGGCCAGCTCGGCGGTGTCCTCGGCTGCGATGAGCTTGGCGAGCTCGTCCCGGGTCTCCGGGTCGGGGTCCTCGGCCAGCCATGCCTGGGCCCGGTGGGTCAGCTCCGCGGGATCGGTAGCCACGTGATGCTCCTGACGGTGGATGGGGGTGGGGCGCGCTGAGGACGGCTGAGGAGGCAGGCCCTCTCGGCTCGTCACGCATACCCGGTACGCGGGTACGGGGAGCCGCGAAACCGGCCAATGCCACTGGATGGCAGCGCGCGGGGGAGGGCCGCGCCGCGCGGTGGGGTGGACCGGCGGGCCCGGTGCGGTGCGGACGGGGCGGCCCGGCGGGTGGGTCACCCGCCGTGGCCGTCAGCCGTCGTCGTCCGGCGCGGCGCCGTGGCGCCGCGGTGGCTCAGAGCTTGCCGAGCACCTGGGCGAGCAGGCTGCCCATCCGGGTCGCGGAGTCGCGGCCGGCCTGAAGCACCTCTTCGTGGTTGAGCGGCTCGCCCGTCATGCCGGCGGCGAGGTTCGTCACCAGCGACAGCCCGAGCACCTCGGCGCCGGCCTCGCGCGCCGCGATGGCCTCCAGGACGGTGGACATGCCGACCAGGTCGGCGCCCAGGGTCCGGATCATCTTGATCTCGGCCGGGGTCTCGTAGTGCGGGCCGGGGAACTGGGCGTAGACGCCCTCCTCCAGGCTCGGGTCGACCTCCTTGCACAGCGCGCGCAGCCGCGGCGAGTACAGATCCGTCAGGTCGACGAAGTTCGCGCCGACGATCGGGGAGGTGGCGGTCAGGTTGAGGTGGTCGCTGATGAGGACCGGCTGGCCGGGGCGCATGCCCTCGCGCAGACCGCCGCACCCGTTGGTGAGCACGATGGTCTTGCAGCCGGCCGCGGCGGCGGTGCGGACGCCGTGCGCGACCGCGGCGACCCCGCGCCCTTCGTAGTAGTGGGTACGGCCCAGGAAGACCAGCGCCCGCTTCGCGCCGACCTGGTACGAGCGGATCTTGCCGCCGTGCCCGGCGACGGCCGGCGCCGGGAAGCCGGGCAGCTCGGTGATGGGGAATTCGTGCTCGGGCGCGCCCAGGGCCTCGGCGGCCGGCGCCCAGCCGGAGCCCATCACCAGGGCGACGTCATGGGTCTCGGCGCCGGTCAGCTCACGCAGACGGGCGGCGGCGTCGGCGGCGGCACCCTGGGGGTCGCGCGCGATGTCCGGAGTAACAGATGCGTTCACGCGGACGAGGGTAGCCGGTAATCCCCTACGCGCGTAGATGTCGCTGCTCACGGTGCTGGGATCGAATCGTTGTGGCATCTGCCAAAAGCAGGTTCCCGGGCGCGTCGCGGCACCCGTACGGCGGCGTGCCCGCCCCGGTCGGCGCGCCGGCGCCCGTCAGCAGGGCCGCTTGCGCAGCTCCATCACATAGTCGTGCGGCGCGCCCGCCGACTCCGCGGCATCGGCGATCTCGCCCAGATAGCGGGCCGACGGCAGACCGCCCTCATAGCCGTTGAGGACATAGATCCACGCCGCCTCGTCGCCTTCGAGGGTGTGCGCCCGCACCCGCATCCGGCGGTAGATGTCCATGCCGACGCCCTCCCAGCGGTCCATGGACTCCTCGTCCATGGGCGCGATGTCGTAGAGCGCGACGAAGAGCTGGGAGCCGGGGGATTCGACGACCGTCGCCAGCGCGCCCTCCCAGCCCATCTGCTCGCCGCCGAAGGTGAGCCGCCAGCCGCTGAGCCAGCCGGTGCCGCGCAGCGGCGAGTGCGGTGCGCGGCGGGACATCAGCCGCGCGTCGAGGTTGCCGGCGTACGCGGCGTAGAGCGACATGGTTCCGAGGGTACGGGAGGTTGCCCTTCGGGCTCGTGGTGGCGGAGGTCCGGACGGTAGCCCAGGTGGAGCGCGCTCCGGAGCCCCTCAGGCACGGAGGATGCCCCCGGACGAGAGTGACGTACCGGCGTGCGGGACAATGGAGTACGTGACTCGGATCGTGATCATCGGTGGCGGACCCGGCGGATACGAAGCGGCCCTGGTGGCGGCTTCTCTCGGCGCGGAGGTGACCGTCGTCGACTGCGACGGTCTGGGCGGGGCATCGGTGCTGACCGACTGCGTGCCGTCGAAGACTCTGATCGCCACGGCCGAGGTGATGACCACCTTCGACTCCTCCTATGAGGAGCTCGGCATCATCGTCGAGGACGACACTCCGCACGTGGACCGGCCCGCCCGGGTCGTCGGCGTCGACCTCGGCAAGGTCAACCGACGGGTCAAGCGCCTCGCACTCGCCCAGTCGCATGACATCACCGCGTCCGTGACCCGCGCCGGCGGCCGGGTCATGCGCGGCCGCGGGCGGCTGGAGCCGGGCCAAGCGCCGGACGGCTCCCGCAAGGTGACGGTCACCGCCGCCGACGGCACCTCGGAGGGGCTGATCGCGGACGCGGTGCTGATCGCCACCGGCGCGCACCCCCGCGAGATCCCGGACGCGCTCCCCGACGGCGAGCGCATCCTGAACTGGACGCAGGTCTACGACCTCGACGAGCTGCCCGAAGAGCTGATCGTGGTGGGTTCCGGTGTCACCGGTGCCGAGTTCGCCGGTGCCTACCAGGCGCTCGGTTCCCGCGTCACCCTCGTCTCCTCCCGGGACCGCGTGCTGCCGGGCGAGGACCCGGACGCCGCCGCCGTCCTGGAGGACGTCTTCCGCCGCCGCGGCATGAACGTCATGTCGCGCTCCCGGGCCCAGTCCGCCAAACGGGTCGGCGACCGCGTCGAGGTCACCCTGGCCGACGGCCGCATGATCTCCGGTACGCACTGCCTGATGGCGGTCGGCTCCATCCCCAACACCGACGGGATCGGCCTGGAAGCGGCCGGCGTCAAGCTCACCGACTCCGGCCACATCTGGACCGACAAGGTCTCCCGCACCAGCGCCCAGGGCGTGTACGCGGCCGGCGACTGCACCGGCGTCTTCGCGCTGGCGTCCGTCGCCGCGATGCAGGGCCGGATCGCGATGTACCACTTCCTCGGTGACGCGGTCACCCCGCTGAACCTCAAGACGGTCTCCGCCAACGTCTTCACCGACCCGGAGATCGCCACCGTCGGTTACTCCCAGGCCGACGTCGACAGCGGCCGGATCGACGCCCGGGTCGTCAAGCTTCCGCTGCTGCGCAACCCGCGCGCCAAGATGCAGGGCATCCGCGACGGCTTCGTGAAGCTGTTCTGCCGCCCCGGTACGGGCATCGTCGTCGGCGGTGTGGTCGTGTCCCCGCGCGCCAGTGAGCTGATCCATCCCATCTCGATCGCGGTCGACAACAATCTGACCGTCGAGCAGATCGCCAACGCCTTCACGGTCTACCCGTCGCTGTCCGGCTCGATCGCCGAGGTCGCCCGCCAGCTGCACACGCGCAAGGCCGCCAGCGAGTAACCGAGGGTGCCGGACCGGCGGCGGCCGATTCGAATGTTCGTGCCCGCCGTGCGCACTGGGGATGAAACGTCCCTGCATCGGACCGGGACCGGGCTGCTCCGGTCCCGGCCGCCGCGGGCCCCGGCAAGGCGACTGACCAGCGGTCAAGCGGCTCGTCCCGCCCGGTAGTTCGACATCCGCACGACATATGCAGACCGCATACCACGTCACGCTCCGCGGTGCGTACAACTTCCGTTAATTGGTGCAACCTGCTGAAAACAGACGGTCGTTGGCGTTACTGTCAGTTTCGTGTTCGCTGCAGAACGTCGCCAATTGATCCTTGAAATGGTGCGCGCCAATGGAGCCGTATCGCTCCGGGAGCTCGCCCGCGTCGTCCAGACCTCCGAAGTAACCGTACGGCGGGACGTGCGGGCGCTGGAGGCAGAAGGACTGCTCGACCGCCGGCACGGCGGTGCGGTCCTGCCGGGAGGCTTTACCCGCGAATCAGGATTCCCACAGAAATCCCATCTAGCGACCGCGGAGAAGACGGCCATCGCCGATCTCGCGGCCGGCTTCGTCGAAGAGGGCGAGGCCATCGTCGTCGGCGCCGGAACGACCACGCAGGAGCTGGCCCGCCGGCTCGCGCGGGTCCCCGGCCTGACCGTCGTCACCAACTCGCTGCTGGTCGCCCAGGCGTTGGCCCATGCCAACCGCGTCGAGGTCGTGATGACCGGCGGCACCCTGCGCGGCTCCAACTACGCGCTGGTCGGCAGCGGTGCCGAACAGTCCCTCCAGGGTCTGCGGGTCTCCCGCGCCTTCCTGTCGGGCAGTGGGCTGACCGCCGAGCGCGGGCTGTCCACGTCCAACATGCTCTCCGCCAGCGTCGACCGGGCGCTGGTGCAGGCGGCGGGGGAGGTGGTGGTGCTCACCGACCACACCAAGCTCGGCTCCGACACCATGTTCCAGACCGTGCCCACGGATGTGATCACGCGGCTGGTCACGGACGAGCCGCCGGGCCATGACGACCGCGCCGCCACGGAACTCCAGGCGCTGGCCGATCAGGGCGTCCAGATCGCCGTCGCCAACGGCTCGGGCGTGGGCCACGGGCCCGGGCAGCCGGGGCGGGACGCCGGCCAGGGGGACCGCAGAGGGCCCCGGCGGGACGTCCCGCTCCCGGGCCAGCGGCGCAGCCATGCGCCGGGCGGCGGGGCCGGCGGTCCACAGCTCCGCTCGGCCCCGTCCCTGAGTGAGGCTGCCGGCGGCCGGGTCGCCGATCTGGCACCACGGCGGCGCTGAGCGCAGACGTCGGGGGCGCGTCACCGTGGCGCGCCGGCCCGGCGCAGCGGACCGCTGGTCAGCGGTGGTCCGCCTTCAGCCCGCGCAGCGTGAGCGTCAGCAGCCGGTCGGCGAGCTGGGGGTCGTCCGGGGATTCCTCGGCGGCCAGGGCGATGCCGTTGGTCAGCTGCATCAGATCGCTGATGCTCACATCCGGGCGTACGGCCCCGGCCTGCTGGGCCCGGGTCAGCAGCGCCCCGCCGGCCTCCCGCATCGGCACGCTGCACCGGGCCATGCCCGAGCTGTCGTCCGCCGATGCCGTCATCAGCGCACGGGACAGCCCGCGGTAGGTGGTGGCGTGGGTGATGATCGCGCGCAGCCACTCGACCAGCGCGGCGCACGGCTGCGGCGCGTCGGCCAGCTCCCTGGCGTGCGCCAAGAGGGCGTCCACCTCGCCCTGGAAGACCGCGCCCATCAGGGCGGTCCGGTTGGGGAAGTGGCGGTAGAGGGTGCCGATACCGACGCCGGCGCGGCGGGCGATGTCCTCCAGCGAGGTGTCCGTGCCGTGCTCGGTGAAGGCCGTACGGGCCTCGGTCAGCAGCCGCTCGTAGTTGCGGCGGGCATCGGCCCGCATGGGGCGTACGTCAGGCGTCCGCGCCGGTGCGGTCGCCGCGGGGCCCCTCGTCTGCGGCTGCCCTGCCGTCTCGGTCGCCATCGCCGTCCTCCCTCGACCCGGCCGGTTGCGGCCCGGTGGCTCCAGGATGCCATTGCGTCCTCGGCGGCTGTCCCGGTGCGGTGGGCAAGGCTTTCCGGACCGCCCCTCCGTATGGCCGGCACGGTCCCGCCGCGCCCGCCCGGTGGCCGTCCGGCAGACCTGGGATGAAGTCCCGGCATCCTCCGGTGGGCACGCGGCCGAACACCTCGGCGGCCCCGCAACGCCGGGCCGGCAAGCGCCATCAAACCAGGCGCAATGAGGTCTTCCGGGGTGTTCCGGGGGACCGGGGAGGACGCCGTGACGAACCGCCGGGGAAGCGGGCGCGGCGCGGGACATCTGAGGAAAACGTCATGGGACTGACCAGCCGATCGCTGTTGTACGCCATGATCGCGGTCGCCGTGGTCTGTGTGGGTCTCACGCTCTGGCTGTGGCCGCGGTTCGCCGGGCGCGGGCCGCGGGCGCTGCTGGGGCGGCTCGGCTCGATCGTCACGACCCAGCTGGCCATCGTGGCGGCGCTCGGCCTCGTGGTGAACGCCAACTTCCAGTTCTACGGGTCGTGGCACGAGCTGCTCGGCCTGTACGACGACGCCCCGGCCGCCGTCGGCAAATGGGGCGACCAGGGGACGGCCGGGCCCGTCGGCGACCCGTCGAAGGGCCTGGTGCAGCCCTCGGGGCCGGAGGGGCTGGACAAGGTGCACGGTCTGCCGAAGGGGGCGCCGGAGCAGGCCGGGAAGGTCGAGACCGTACGGATCGTCGGGAAGCGGACCCGGGCGGTGAACCCGGCGTACGTCTATCTGCCGCCGCAGTACTTCCAGCAGGGGTACGCCCGCCAGCGGTTCCCGGTCGTCGTCGCGCTCAGCGGCTACCCCGGCGGCACCTTCCTGCTGGGCCAGCATCTGCGGCTGCCGCAGACCGCCGGGCGGCTGATCCGGGCCGGCACGATGCAGCCGACGGTCATCGTGATGCTGCGGCCCACCATCGCCCCGCCGCGCGACACCCAGTGCGTCGATGTGCCGGGCGGTCCGCAGGCCGAGACGTTCTTCGCCCGCGATGTGCCGGACGCGCTCCGGTCGCACTACCGCGTCGGCCACGACCCCGGCGCCTGGGGCCTGCTGGGCTACTCCTCGGGGGGCAGCTGCGCCCTCCAGCTCGCCATGCGGCACGACCGTACGTACACCGCGGCGGCCGCCCTGTCGCCCGACTACCGGGTCAGCAACGACGCCACGACCGGCAACCTCTTCGGGGAGGGACGGGACCGGGTGCGCCGCCGCCAGGAGCACGATCTGATGTGGCGTCTGCGGCATCTGCCGGCACCCCGGGTGAGCGTTCTGGTGGGCACCAGCCGCACCGGCGAGAAGAACTATCCGGCGGCCAAGGAGTTCCTCGCCGCCGTCAAACCGCCGATGCGGGCGGAATCCGTCGTCCTCAACCACGGCAGCCACAACTTCGCCACCTGGCGACGCGAACTGCCCGCCGCGCTCGAATGGATGGGCCGGTCGCTGAGCTTTCCGGACGATGTGGTGGGGAACTCGTAGGGGCCCTGGCGGATGCGTGCCCTGACGGATGTGTGCCCTGAACGGACGCGTGCCCTGAACGGACGCGAGGGGCCCCCGGCAGCGTGCCGGGAGCCCCTCGTCCGTCTGGGGGAATGCCGTCGGGCGTCGGTCAGTCCTTGATCTCGCAGATCACCGCGCCGGACGTGAGCGCCGCGCCGACCTCGGCGGTCAGGCCCTTGATGGTGCCGGAGCGGTGCGCGTTGAGCGGCTGCTCCATCTTCATCGCCTCCAGGACGACGACCAGCTCGCCCTCGGTGACCTGCTGGCCCTCCTCGACGGCGACCTTGACGATGGTGCCCTGCATCGGGGAGGCGAGCGCATCGCCGGAGGCGGCGCTGCCGGACTTCTTGGCGGCCTTCCGCTTCGGCTTGGCACCGCCGGCGACCGCGGCCCGGGCCAGCGGCATGCCCAGCGAGGACGGCAGCGAGACCTCCAGGCGCTTGCCGCCGACCTCGACGACGACCGTCTCGCGGCTGTCGGCCTCGCCCTCGTCCACGCCGGGGGCGGCGAACGGGGGGATCTCGTTGACGAACTCGGTCTCGATCCAGCGGGTGTGGACCGTGAACGGGTCGGCGGAGCCGGTGAGTTCGGGGGCGAACGCCGGGTCCTGGACGACCGTGCGGTGGAAGGGGATGGCGGTGGCCATGCCCTCGACGGTGAACTCCGCCAGCGCCCGCGCGGCGCGCTGGAGGGCCTGCTGACGGGTGGCGCCGGTGACGATCAGCTTGGCCAGCAGCGAGTCCCAGGCCGGGCCGATGACGCTGCCGGACTCCACGCCCGCGTCCAGGCGGACGCCGGGGCCGGACGGCCCGTCGAACTTCGTGACCGTGCCGGGGGCCGGGAGGAAGTTGCGGCCCGGGTCCTCGCCGTTGATCCGGAACTCGAAGGAGTGGCCGCGGACCGCCGGGTCGTCGTAGCCGAGCTTCTCGCCGTCGGCGATCCGGAACATCTCGCGGACCAGGTCCAGGCCGGTGACCTCCTCGGTGACCGGGTGCTCGACCTGGAGCCGGGTGTTGACCTCCAGGAAGGAGATCGTGCCGTCCTGACCGACCAGGAATTCGCAGGTGCCGGCGCCCTCGTAGCCGGCCTCCTTGAGGATGGCCTTGGACGCGCGGTACAGCTCGGCGTTCTGCTCCTGCGTCAGGAACGGGGCCGGGGCCTCCTCCACCAGCTTCTGGTGGCGGCGCTGGAGCGAGCAGTCACGGGTCGAGACCACGACCACATTGCCGTGCTTGTCGGCCAGGCACTGGGTCTCGACATGCCGCGGACGGTCCAGGTAACGCTCGACGAAGCACTCGCCGCGGCCGAACGCGGCCACCGCCTCGCGCACCGCGGAGTCATACAGCTCCGGAACCTCTTCGAGCGTCCGGGCCACCTTCAGGCCGCGGCCGCCGCCACCGAAGGCCGCCTTGATCGCGATGGGCAGGCCGTGCTCCTTGGCGAAGGCCACGACCTCCTCCGAGCCGGAGACCGGGTCGGGCGTGCCGGCGACCAGCGGCGCACCGGCCCGCTGGGCGATGTGCCGCGCGGCGACCTTGTCACCGAGGTCACGGATGGCCTGCGGGGGCGGGCCGATCCACGTCAGCCCGGCGTCCAGGACGGCCTGCGCGAACTCGGCGTTCTCCGACAGGAAGCCGTACCCGGGGTGGATGGCGTCCGCGCCCGAATCGGCGGCGGCCGCCAGGACCTTGGCGATGTCCAGGTAACTGGTGGCAGGAGTGTCACCGCCCAAGGCGTACGCCTCGTCTGCCGCGCGTACGTGCAGTGCGTCCCGGTCGGGGTCGGCGTAGACGGCTACGCTGCCGATCCCCGCGTCCCGGCAAGCACGGGCAACGCGAACAGCGATTTCGCCACGGTTGGCGATGAGCACCTTGCGCACGATGGGTCCTTCCTTGGCGCTTCGCCGCATCTATTGGATGCCGCGATTTTAGGGACTGGCGACACCGCGTGCCGACCCGTTCCCTGGGGTGAGCTTGCCCACACGGAGTGTGCTCGGGGCGCCAGTGAGGAACCTAAGTCCCCTGGTATCCCAGGGTAGGCCCGGATTCCTGGGCTCCGGCTCGGGTCCTGGTGTGGCCTAGGTCTCGAACTTCGGGCGTCCAGCGGATCGTCAATTCTTTGTGGAGTCCCTACGAATGGGCGAAGGAAACTTTGCGGTCGACTCCGTCCGTCGGCGCGCCGTCGCCTCCTGCCGCAGTCGTCCACACCGGCCCGCGCACAACCCTTGCCCCACGATTACCCTCCCCCGAGCTCTTCACGAGCAGGGGGGACCCCCAGTAGCGTGCCCGATGTCCTTCGGTACCCATGGGTAACAGGGGTAACGGCGGCAACAGGCGCCCACATGGCGCATCGGGCGGGGCGAACGGCGGAAGTGGGTGGACGAGGTGCGGGTGGCACGACGGCCGGTGGCCTTGGCCGCGGCGGTGGTACTGATCCTGGAGGCGTTCGGGATCGTGCTGCTGAACTGGATTCTGAGCATCGTCGTGGACCGCCAGCAGATGTCGCTGGCCGGGCTCCAGCCCCGCGCGATGTCCACCGGCTCCTGGGTAGGGGGCATTCTCTTCGGCCTCTACCTGCTGTTCTGCGCGGTCGTCCTGATCCGCTGCGCGCTGCGCGACCGCGCCCCCGGCGGTTTCACCCGTATCGCCCTCATCAGCTGCGCGGTGGTGCACGGCATGCTGGGCGCCTTCGCCGTCGGCCTGGTCGGCTGGGTCGCCTTCCTCGCGATGATGGTCGTGCTGGGGCTGCTGGTGCTGACGCTGATGGCGTACGGCGAGGGCCTTTCGGGGGATGCGCACGGAAACGCCGAAAACACCCCGAACGGCGCACCGCCGGTGGCTCCCACGTCCGCCTGACCCCCTCGCTTCCCGTCCGGCGGCGGGCCGAGCGGTCCCGCCGGGCCCGAACTCCCCTTGTTCCGGGGCGGATCGACTCCCCTCGGGGCCGTGCGACACGCCCGGGTAGGCTCTGCGGGCGATGTCGTAGACACACGGGGGATGGTGTGCATGCCTGCATCTGTCGCGGGTGCGGGGGGCCGGGCGCGCGGGAGCGTCATAGGGCCCTACACGGTGTTGAGGGGGCTGGATGACGAAGCGTCCGGCATACCCGTACCGGAACGGCGGTTCATCGGACGGAGCGCGGACGGGGACCGTACGGTCCTGATCGGCGCGCCGCTGCCGGGCGCCGACCCCGGCCGGTTCCTGGCCGAGGCGGAGACCTCGCGCTATCTGCTCGGCCCCTGGTCCTCACCGGCCACCGAGGTCGCCGCCCCCGGTGACGCGCCCTGGCACGCCCGCCCGTATGTGCCCGTGCTCCCGCTGCCCGCCGCGCTCACCGTGCACGGCGGCCCGCTGCCCGAGGGCACCGTACGGGCCCTCGGCGCCGCCCTCGTGGAGACCCTGGCCATCGGGCACGGCCAGGGCCTGGCCCATGCCGGCGGGTCACCCGCGGCCGTGCTGCTGGCGGCCGACGGGCCCCGGCTGACCTGCTTCGGGGCGGTACGGGCCGCCGCCGGGGACGGCGCGGCGCGCTCCGGGCTGCCCGGTCTGGAGTCGGGCAGCCTGCCGCCGGAAGAGGCGGCGGGCGGGCGGCCGCAGCCGGCGGGCGACGTCTACGCGCTCGGCGCGACGCTCGCCTATGCCGCCACCGGCTACACCGTGCCCGAGCGGGAAGAGCTCCCGGCCGGCCTGCGGACCGTCGTCACGGCCTGTCTGTCCCGGGACCCGGCGGCCCGCCCGCGCCCCGCCGAACTGCTTGATCTCCTCGGTGCGGGCGGCCCCGCCCCCGAGCCGCCCGCCCCGGCTTCCGGACCGCTGCCCTCCGACACCGTGCTCCTGCGTTCCGGGGATCCGGCCCCCGCGCCGTCCGCACCCGCCCCTGCTTCCGGACCGTCCCCCGACACCGTGCTCCTCCGCTCCGCGGAACCGGCCGGCCGTGCCGCCGCGCTGCTCGGTCCCGGCTGGCTGCCCGGCCGGATCATCGCCGCGCTCGCCCGCCAGTCGGCCGGGCTGCTCGCCGCCACCCTCCCGGTTCCGCCCGTCCCACAGGACTGACCCGCCATGCCGTTCCCCCTCGCCCATGACGACCCGCCCGGTCTGGGCGGCTACCGCCTCCTCGCCCGGCTGGGCAGCGGCGGTATGGGCACCGTCTATCTGGCCCGCTCCCCGGGCGGCCGGACCGTCGCACTCAAGACGATGCACGCCCGGATCGCCACCACCACCGAATTCCGCACCCGCTTCCGGCTGGAGGCCGATGCCGCCCGGGTCCTCGGCGGCCAATACGGCGCCCAGGTCGTCGAGGCCGATCCGCTCGCCGAAACCCCCTGGATGGCCACCGAGTACGTGCTCGGCCCGCCGCTCGACGAGGCGGTGGAGCCGGCCGGCCCGCTGCCCGAGGCGTCGGTGCGTGCCCTGGGGGCGGCGCTGTGCGGGGCGCTCGGCCAGCTCCACCACTCGGAGGTCGTGCACCGTGACCTCAAGCCGTCGAACATCATGATCACGGCGCACGGCCCGAAGGTCATCGACTTCGGTATCGCCCGCGCCCTCGGCGACGACCGGCTGACCCACACGGGCGCCGCGATCGGCACCCCGGCGTTCATGTCGCCCGAGCAGGCCACCGGGCAGGAGCACACCCCGGCCGGCGATGTCTTCGCGCTCGCCGGGGTCCTGGTCTTCGCCGCCACCGGCCGCGGCCCGTTCGGCGACGGACAGCCCGCCGACCTCCTCTACCGCGTCCGCTACCGCGAGCCCGACCTCACCGGCCTGCCGGCCGCTCTCGTCCCGGTCCTGTCCCGCGCGCTGGCCAAGGACCCCGCCGAGCGCCCGACGACCACCGAGCTGGCGGCTCAACTCCACGACGGTGACGGGGAGTTCGCCGACCATCTGCCGGACGTGGTACTCGCCGAGATCGGCCGGCGGGCGAGCGAGGTCTGGCAGCTGGTGCCGCAGCGGCTGCCCGCACCGCCCGGCCAGCCGGTGACCGTGCCGTCCGCCGATGTCCCCGCCGCCCGCGGGCTGTCCCGCCGGGGGCTGCTGACGGCGGGCGCGGGCTCGGTACTCGGCGTCGCGGGCGCCGGGGCGGGGGTGTGGGCCTGGCTGGGGCGGGGCGAGGCGGCGCCGGGGCCGGCCACCGGGCCGGGGTACACCAAGCCGAAGCCGGGGCCGAGCGTCAGCGCAGTGAAGAAGAAAAAGCTGGACTCGCTGTGGCAGAAGCAGATCAGTGGTCCCGATGACGACCAGAATCCCGACGTGCCCCTGGTGGCCGGTGACCAGGTCGTCATGGTGTCCGACGCCGAGGCGCGCGGGGTGGACGCGAAGTCCGGTGCGACGCGGTGGACGTTCTCGCTGTCCTACGACGAGAGCTGGGAGGTCGCCTCGGACGGCACCCACGTCTACCGGATCGCGCGGGCCGAGGAAGGGGCGGAGGGCAGCGCCTTCCCGCAGTCCGTCTCGTGGTTCCTCGCCCGCGTCGACCTGACCACGGGCAAGGAAGGCAGACACCTCGCCCCGGTGTCGGACGACCAGGACTACTACGGCCTCATCAGCCGGCTGCTGGCCGTCGCCGACGACACGGCCTATCTGGCGGTCTCCCGCGGCAAGGTCAAGAGGTACGAACGCGAGCTCCCCTGGTTCGTGATGGCACTCGACCTCGCCAACGGGAGCCGGAAGTGGCTGGACCCACTGCCGTTCCGTTCCGCCAAGAGCAATGAGCACCACGTGCTGTCCGCCAAGGTCGTCGGCAACCTCCTGGTGATCCTCCAGCAGATGAACGACGCCAAGGTCCGGATCGTCGCCCGCGACCTCCGCACCGGGAAGACCGTCTGGGACAAGCCGTGGAAGGGCGTCGACCGGCGGCTCGTACGGGACCCGTTGACAGCCGATGACAAGCATCTCTACCTGGGCCACGGCCCGTTGCGGGCGCTGCGGCTGAGCGACGGCGGCCAGGTGTGGGACACCTCCGGCACCCGCCCCGGGAAGACGTACGGGCCGCCGGTCCTCAAAGACGGTGTGCTGTACGCGGTGGAGGAGGACCTCGGACTGGTCGCGTTCGACACCGGCGGCGGGAAGCCGCGGTGGACGGAGAAGAGCTGGGAGGGCACGTCGGCGGACCACCTCGTCCGCCCCGTGATCGGCTCCGAGTACGCCTACTCGTACAGCCTCACCGGCAAGTTCCTCCGGGCCGTCGGCCTCACCTCGCACACCACCGAGCAGCTGTACAAGACCAGCGGGAAGAAGTTCCTCGCCCATGAGAAGAGCCGGATGGTCATCGCGTCCGGCCCCGACTTCCTCGCCGGCTTCCCGCTCCGCTGAAGCCGCCACCCCTGCCCCGAGGCCCGCACCGGCCGCGAACTCGTATGAAGGACACCCCCCATGAAACCGCTCGGCACCGGCGACCCGCTCCGCCTCGGCCCGTACCGCCTGCTCGGCGTGCTCGGCGAGGGCGGCATGGGCAAGGTCTACGTCGGCCAGGACACCGACGGCACCGTCGCCGCGGTCAAGGTCCTGCGGCCCGAACTCACCGGTGAGGAGAACCTCGCCCGCCGCTTCGTCCGCGAGGCGCAGGCGGCGACCGCCGTGACCGGCAAGGGCGTGGCCCGGGTGCTGGGCACGGACACCGAGGGCGGACGCCCGTGGATCGCCACCGAGTTCCTGGCCGGCCCGACCCTGGACGAGGCCGTTGAGGCGTACGGCCCGTTCGACGAGCCCGCCGTCCGCGCCCTCGCCGCTTCGCTCGCGCACACCCTCGCGGACATCCACGCCACCGGCCTGATCCACCGCGACCTCAAACCGCCGAACATCGTGCTGACCTCGGACGGTCCGCGCATCATCGACTTCGGCATCGCCCGCCCCGAACACGGCCTGACCCTGACCACCACCGGACAGGTCCCGGTGACCCCGGGCTACGGCGCCCCCGAACAGGTCATGGGCCGCCGGGTCGCCGCCCCCGCCGACGTCTTCTCCCTGGGCGCCGTCCTGGTCCACGCGGCCAGTGGACGGCGGGCCTTCGACGGCAGCCATATCGCCGCCCTCCAGTACAAGGTCGTGCACGACGAGCCCGATCTGACCGGCGTCCCGGAGGCGCTGCGCCCGCTGATCCTCCCCCTCCTGGCCAAGGATCCGGCCGGCCGCCCCACGCCCGCGCGGATCGCCGCGGACTTCGCACCGCCGCGCGGCGCCGAACGGGCCTGGCGGCGCGGCCCGGTGAGCCAGGCGATCAAGGAGCGGGAGAGCGGCATCCACGAGCTGACCACCGCCCTCGACGGCGGTGCGGCCCCCGGTCAGGTCTCCCGCCGCCGGCTGCTCACCGGCCTGGCGGCGGGCGGGGTGGTGCTCACCGCGGGCGGCGGGGCGGCCGCCGCCTGGTGGCCCCGGCCACCGAAGCCACGGAGGAAGAAGGTCGACCTCTTCGCCTACCCGCCCGCCGTCAAGACGCCCGAGGCGCATCTGCTGAACGCGGACGACGGCGACTTCATCGTCGGCGGGACGCTGAAGGAGCTGTGGGCCGTGCACAACCTCGCCGAGGACACCCCCGCACCCCTGCCCGTCCGGGACGTCGTCGTCTTCGGCACCCGCGGCGGCGGGATCGCCGCCCACAACGTCGTGGACGGCAAACGGCGTTGGGCCGCCCCCGAGATCAAGGGGGCCGGCCGTTATCTCTCCCTTTCGGACCGCCTGCTCGTCGCCGTCGACGGCAAGGGGACGCTGCGCACCTTCGTCCCCTCCACGGGGGAGCGCCGGTGGACCGCCGACGCCGGGGCGGAGAAGTTGTTGGCCGCGGACGACGAAGCCGTCTACCTGGTGACCAAGGACAGGCGGCTGCGCGCCGTCGGCCGCTCCGACGCGAAGATCCGCTGGACCGCGCCGATCGACAAGCCGTTCCGCACCAAGGTCAGTTCGCCCGGCATCGCCGCCCATGGCCGTCTGGTCATGGGCGCCCTCGACGGCAGTGTCCTCGCCGTCGACACCGCCAACGGCCGTCGCGTATGGGACCTGCGCGACCTCTCCGACACCTTCGTCCGACCGGCCCTCTACGGCGACACCGTCTACCTCAACGGCCTGTCGATGACGGCCCGCAGGATCACCGACGGCAAGGAGCGGTGGACGGTCAGGAGGCGCATGCTGCCGGTCGAGGGCGAGAAGTCGCCGATCGCCAAGTGGAGCCCGGTGACCGCCACTGCGGACGCCGTGTATGCCACACCCGAGGGGAGCACCGACAGCCCCACCTTCTATCCCGACAAGTTCAGTCGCCGCGACGGCAGCAAGGTCATGGACCTCAGGCTGAGTTCCAACGTCGATGCGCCCGTGGTGGTTCAGGGGAACGGCCTCTGGACGATCGAAGGCGAGGAGTATGTCGGGTACAAGGTCAACGCGGTGAGCGCGGAGGACGGCAAGCTGGTGTCGGAGTACGAACTGGGCGAGGCCGACCGCCAGTGGCTGGTGGCCGACGGCAACCGCGTCTTCGCCATGAACGACGACTCGCTCTACGCCCTGCCGGTGTTCTGACCCCGCCGTCCCATCGCCGCCCTCCCCGCCCCGCCCGCTACTTCACCGGCGCATGCTCCCGCAGCACCTCCAGGAACGCGCGCATCCACTCGGGGTGGTCGGGCCAGGCGCGGGCCGAGACGACCTTGCCGTCGACCACCGCGGCGCCGTCGACGAAGGTGCCGCCGCCCAGCTCCACGTCCGGTGCGCAGGCCGGGTAGGCGGAGGTGCGGCGGCCCTTGAGGACGCCGAGCGGGGCCAGGGAGAGGGCCGCGTGGCAGATGTGGGCGACGGGCTTGTCGGCGTCGAAGAAGTGGGTGACGACGCGGCGGTAGTCGGCGTCGTTGCGGAGGTACTCGGGTGCCCGGCCGCCGGGGAGCACCAGCGCCGCGTAGTCGGCCGGATCGACCTCGGACAGCGCGAGGTCGGACGGCCAGGAGTGGCCCTCGCGTTCGACGTAGGTGTCGAAGTTGTCGACGAAGTCATGGACGACGAACTGGAGCTTCTTGCGGGTGAGGGCCGCGATCCGGGGCTCGTACCCCTCCTCCAGCAGCCGCTGGTAGGGGTAGAAGAACTCCAGGTCCTCGGTGGCGTCACCGGCGATGAGCAGGATCTTCGGCATGGTGCGGACTCCTCATGACGGACCCGACCGGGGCGATCGAGTCGTTTCGGATCAATCGGTTCCCCACTCGGTGACCTCGAATGCGTCGCCCACCGCCATCTTGCCGGTCGCCACCACCGAGAACTTCGATCCGAACGCCACCCCGCCCTCGGGCACCCGCCGGTACGCGGCGAGCGTGCGCAGCGGTTCGGGCCCGGCCTTGCCGCCCGTCGTCTGGTCGACGAGGGTGACCGCGCAGCGGATGGCGAGTTTGGTGAACCCCAGCTCGCAGCCGCCGACCGTGACCCGTCGCACCCGGTCCTCGGTCTGCGGGGTCTCCCAGCCGGCCACCACGAGGTTCGGCCGGAAACGGTCCATCGGGACCGGTGGGCGCCCGGCGGCGGTGATCCGGCGGTTGAGGTCGTCGAAGGAGGCCAGGGAGAGGATGTGCAGGGCGCTGCTGTCGGCGAAGCCGGAGGTGCCGGGGGTGAGCCCGTCGGTCACCCGGTCGTGCTCGGGCGGGACGCGCACCAGCCGGCTCTCCGCGCCCAGGACTTCGGACAGCCAGCCGGCCGCCCCGTCCCCCTGGTCGACCGCGCGGTACGGCGCACCGAACATCTCGACCTCGGACCGGGCCGCCGAGCCGGTGCCGTGGTCGATGTCCAGGCGGAGGGGGGCGCTGCCCGGCGCGTGCAGGGTGAGGAGCGCCCCGTCGGCGCTGACCTCCGGCCGGATCACCGCCAGCCGGGGGTCCTTGCGCTGGCTCCGGAAGACGCCTCCGGGGCCGACGACCAGGAAGCTGCGGTCGTGGGCGAGGCCGGCCGGGGTGAGTTCCGCCTCGGCCGCCGGGACGCCCGCGCAGCCCTTGACGGGGTAGCTGATCAGTTCGACGACTGTTGCCATGGGGGCAGCGTAGGCGCCGGACGCCGGCGCGTTCCCGCCTTTTGCCGCGGGTGGCCGTATCCCGCCGTGAGCCGCCCGGCGCGGGCTGCGCCGCTCAGGTCCACAGGTCGGTGATGGCCACGTCCAGGTCGGCGAGCAGGCGGCGCAGCAGCGGCAAGGAGAGGCCGATGACATTGCCGGGGTCGCCGTCGATGCCGTCGATGAAGGGGGCGGAGCGGCCGTCGAGGGTGAAGGCGCCGGCGACGAACAGCGGCTCGCCGCTCTCCACGTAGGCGGCGATCTCCGCGTCGGTCGGCTCGCCGAAACGGACCGTGGTCGAGGCGGTGGCCGCCACCCGGCGGCCGGTCGCGGTGTCGATCACGCAGTGGCCGGTCTGAAGGATGCCGGAGCGGCCGCGCATGGACTTCCAGCGTGCGGTGGCGTCCTCGGCGTCGACGGGCTTGCCGAGCGCCCGGCCGTCCAGCTCCAGGACCGAGTCACAGCCGACGACCAGGGCGCCGGCGGCCTCCGGGCGGCCGGCCACCGCCTCGGCCTTGGCCTCGGCCAGCACGCGGGCCAGCTCACCGGGCGTGGGCGCGGTGAGCGCGTCCTCGTCGACACCGCTGACGATGACCTCGGGGGCCAGCCCGGCCTGGCGCAGCAGGGCCAGCCGGGCGGGGGACTGGGAGGCGAGGACGAGACGGCGGGGGCGGGACTCTTCGGTCATGCCCGCCATCGTACGGAGCCCCCGCCGCCGCGACGGCGCCGGACTACTTGTTGAGCACCGCCTGCATGACCGACTTCGCGATCGGCCCGCCCAGCTTGCCGCCGGCGATCTCGGCGCGGGGGATGTCCATGTCCTTGGGGTCGACGAAGACGGCCACCGCGACCGGGGAGGAGCCGTCGCTCTGCTTGGCGTAGGAGACGAACCAGGCGTAGGGGCGCTCGTCGTTGACGTTCACGCCGTGCTGGGCGGTGCCGGTCTTGCCGCCGACGGTCACGCCGGGGATCTTGGCCTTGTCGGCGGTGCCCTCCGAGGCGGTGTACTCCATCATCTCCTGCACCTTCTTCGCGGTGTCGGGGGAGACGGCCTGGGACATCATCTTCGGCTCGGCCTTCTCCAGCGTCGACAGGTCGGAGCCGCGCACCTCGTCGACCAGGTGCGGCATCATCACCTTGCCGTCATTGGCGAGGCCGGCGGCCACCATCGCCATCTGCATCGGCGTGCTGGTGAGGCTGCCCTGGCCCATACCGGTCAGCGCGGTCTGCGGCTTGTCGAGCTTCGACGGGTAGAGGCTCTTGGTGGCCAGCAGGTCGCCGAGGTCCTCGTCGTAGACGTTCTCGTTGAAACCGAACTTCTGGGCGGTCTCGCGCATCTTGTCCTTGCCGACCTTGAGCGCGGCGTCGAGGAAGACGTTGTTGCACGACCACTGCATACCGGTCTTCAGCGAAGCCTTGTCACAGGGCGCGCCCGCGACATCGTTCCCGACCTTCATGGTGCTCTGCGGCAGCTGGTACGGGGCGGGTGCCCCGGAGGGCGCGTCGATGTCGGAGACCACGCCGTGCTCCAGGGCCGCCGCCGCGGTGAGGATCTTGAAGGTGGAGCCCGGGGCGTAGGTCTCGCGCAGCGCCCGGTTGTTCAGCGGCTTGGACTTGTCGGCGTCCAGCGCCTTGAACTTCTGGCCCTCGGCGTTGGAGATGCCGGTGAAGACCGACGGGTCGTAGGAGGGGGTGGAGGCGAGCGCGAGGACCCTGCCGTTGCGCGGGTCCAGCGCGACCACCGCGCCCTTGGCGTTGAGGTCGGTCAGGCCCTTGTACGCGGCCTTCTGCGCCTTGGGGTCGATGGTGGTGATCACATCGCCGCCGCGCGGCTTCTCGCCGGTGAGGATGTCCTTGGCGTTCTTGAGGGCGAGCCGGTCGTCCTTGCCGCTGAGCACCTTGTTGTAGATGCCTTCCAGGAAGGTCGTTCCCTGGGCCTGGGAGGCGAAGCCGGTGACCGGCGCGTACATCGGGCCGTTCGTGTACGTCCGCTTGTACTTGAAGTCACCGGAGGTCGCCACCGAGCCGGTGACCGGCTTGCCGCCGACGATGATGTTGCCGCGCGGGTAGGAGAACGCCTCGATCTTGACGCGGCGGTTGTGCGGGTCGTTGGCGAGCTCGTCGGCCTGGACGAACTGGACCCATGTCACGCGCACCAGCAGGGCCAGCACCAGTGCCCCGCAGAAGACGGCTATATGCCTCAGCGGCCTGTTCATCGCTCTCCCACTCCGTCCGGCTGCCACACGGGCGGCCGAACGCCCGAATTGCGCTGTCAAAAGAGAAAGAAGCGAAATCGGGGGAAGCGGTTGCGGTCGGGAACTGTGAGCGTTGCCTCGCCGGCAGCGGGAACTGCGCGATGCCCGCATACGGGAACTGCGCGGCGCCCGCGTACGGGGACGGCTACCGCCCCGCGAGCAGGACCATCAGCACCACCACGGCCACGGCCAGCACGATGCCCATCCGGCGGAGCTTGGCCTGCACATCGCGCAGCTCCTCAGGAGGCTCATCGGGCGGATCTGACCACAGCATGTATCGATCCTGTGCCCATCACGCGCGTGGGGGCGGGGGTCGGGTGAGAAGGGGGCCCGGGGGGAATGGTGGGGTAAGTGGAACCAGCCCCCCACCGGGGGGCCGGGGGGCCCCCCGCCGGGACCCGGGAAAAA